>JACCZJ010000215.1 GCA_013696065.1 Nocardioidaceae bacterium | reverse complement strand
GGCCCCCTCGTCACGGAAGTCGCGCTTTCAGGCGACCCCGCCTCGGTCGAGTTGTTGGCTGAGGTCGGCGACTGGTTAGGCGTCGGGCTAGCGAACTTGGCTGCCGCCTTGGATCCGGGCACCTTCGTCATCGGCGGGGGCGTTTCGGACGCCGGCGAGCTGTTGATCGGACCTGCCACGATCGGCTACCGGCGGACCCTCACCGGTCGTGGGTTTCGCCCAGAGGCGCGCATCGTGCGGGCACACCTTGGCAACGAGGCGGGGATGATCGGCGCTGCCGATCTGGCTCGCAGCCAAGCGCGCAAGAGCCGACGCCGGTCGGGCTCCCGGTCACGTTCGCGATCTCGACGCGGAGAGCTGCTCACACCCAAGCGCGGGCTGGGCCTCAGTTGGCAGGATCAGCGGTCGACCAGGGTGACCTCGAAAGAGCACAGGTCCGGCCGGTAGGCATGCGAGCGCCGTCGACGGCGTGGCTGCGCGGAAACATCGAGCCTCCGACCCAGCCCTCTCCTGTGCCGAGACGCCAATGTGTGGCCCGACACACCGGCAAAACAGGGCGAATATCGGCGTCTCGGCAGGAGGGGGAGGGGGGACAAGGCTGGTTGCTCGACGCAACCCGCTCTCGAACCGCTGTGCAGACCTCAGCTGAACTTTCTGCCAAGGTGAGGGTATGAAGATCGGATTGGCTGGCGCCGGACGCATCGGCTCGATGCACGCCGAGGTCCTTGCTCGCCTCGATGCGGTGTCTGAATTGGTGCTCGCTGACGTCGATGCCGAACGGACAGACTTGGTGGCGGCCAAGGTCGGCGCGCAATCTGTGCCTACCGTGCCGGCGCTGTTCGAGGCTGGCCTCGACGGCATCGTTATCGCCGCGGCGACCGACGCGCACACTCAGCTGATCACGACGGCGGTTGCTCGTGGCATCCCGGTCTTCTGTGAAAAGCCGGTGGCTGTCGACGTCGAGGGCACGCTCGGCGTGATCGAGGCAGTCGAAGGCAGCGGTGTTCCTGTCCAGGTCGGGTTCCAACGGCGCTTCGACCCTGGCTACCGGCAGGCACGCGCGGCAGTCGGATCAGGACGACTGGGTTGGATCCACACTGTGCGCTCATGCACGCTCGACGCCGCGCCGCCTCCAGCCGTCTACGTCAGAAGCTCTGGCGGTCTCTACCGTGACTGCGCCGTGCATGACTTCGACAGCATTCGCTGGGTCACCGGTCGCGAGATCATCAGTGTGTATGCCGTCGGAGCCAACCGCGGTGCCGCATTCTTCGCCGATCACGACGACGTCGACACCGCGTCGGCTCTCTTGACCCTCGACGACGACACGCTGGCTGTCGTCAGTTGCTCGCGCTACAACGCGGCAGGCTATGACGTGCGCCTGGAGGTGCTCGGGGAGAAGGGCTCCGTCGCCGTCGGACTCGACGACAACGCTGCACTCGAGTCCGCCGAACCCGGCGCGACCTTCCCGTCTGGCGTTGCGCACGCTGCCTTTCCACAGCGGTTCGCGGCGGCATACGTTGCTGAACTCCGCGCCTTCGTGCACCTAGTGCAGCACGGTGGACAGAGCGAATGCACCCCCCAGGATGCCCTCCAGGCCTTCTATGCGGCAGAGGCGTGTGAGATATCGCGTCGTGAGCGCAGACCCGTCTCGATCTCGGAGGTGGTGCGATGACAGGAAAGCCCGACCGGGATGCTCAAAAACAGCCATCGGCTCGCCGTGCGGTCGCAGACAGTAACGCACCTCCGGTGGTGTACTGACCTGAAGGATTCAGTCCGCTGGCAAGCAGCGGCCGACAAAGGAGAAATGCATGACCATACGACGGGCACTCGTGGGGAGCTTTGCCGCTGCGGCACTGCTGCTCAGCGGCTGTAGCACCAGCGAAGAGAAAGCCGACACGGAGCCGGCCGACGAAACGACGGGCGGCGCGACGAGTTCTGGTGATTTCCGCATCGACGTCATCACGCACGCGGCACCCGGCGACTCCTTCTGGGATGTGGTCAAGGCCGGGAGCGAGCAGGCTGGCGAAGACCTCGGCGTCGACCTGCAGTACAACAGCGCCCCCGATCCTGGCGAGCAGAGCACGCTGATCGACAACGCCGTGGCTGATGGCACCGACGGCCTGGTCATCTCGATGGCTAATCCAGACGGTCTCGAGGCCAGCATCACCAAGGCAATCGAGGGTGGCACTCCGGTCATCACGATCAACTCGGGAATCGATGCGTGGCAGGAGTTCGGTGCCATTACGCACGTGGGTCAAAGCGAGACCATTGCCGGCGAGGCAGCCGGAGAACAGATGAACGAAGCAGGTCTCACCAATGCCGTCTGCATCATCCAGGAGGCCGGAAATATCGGGCTGGAGGAGCGTTGCGCGGGTGCCGCGTCCGTCTTTGAAGGGGAGATGGAAAACCTGCAAGTCGACAACACTGACTTGGCGGGTGCCCAGGCGACCATCGAGTCGAAGCTGCAAGACGGCAGTATCGACGGAGTGCTGGCGTTGGGTGGCGACATCGCCGGTCGGGCCGTGGCCGCGGTAGAAGCGTCCGGCAGCTCCGCTCAGATCGGCACGTTCGACTTGAACGCCACCGTGGCTCAGGATGTGCTCGACGGCAAGTTGTTGTTCGCGATCGACCAACAGCCCTATGTGCAGGGCTATATGGGGGTGACCGGCGTCTATCTCAAGTTGCTCAACGGCAACGACATCGGGGGTGGCCAGCCGGTCTATTCCGGGCCTGCCATCATCACGCAGGAAAACGCTGAAGCGGTTTTGGAGTTTGCCGACAACGGCACTCGTTGACCTCACGAGGCTGGGGTCTCGAACATCGACGAGACCCCAGCCGCCGTCAAGCGATCTCCTTGAGGAGGAGACATCATGAGCAGCACCGTGGATATCTCAGCTGGGTCCCCGGAGTCATCCTCGGACGAAGACGAACGTGTGTCCCGCTCGCACGGTCTTACCAAGGTCTTGCGACGGCCGGAAGTGGGCGCGGCTGTCGCGGCGCTGGTGATCTTCGTGTTCTTCGCGAGCACCACAGAATCCTTCGCCAAACCGGCGGGAGCGAGCACGTGGATATTTTCCGCGTCAGCGTTCGGCATCATGGCGGTGGCCGTGGCGCTGCTGATGATCGGCGGCGAGTTCGATCTGTCCGCTGGCGCGATGACCGGCACCACCGGCCTGACCGCCGGGATCTTGATGACCGAGTACGAGGTCAACGTCTGGCTGGCCATCCTCGCGGCGTTGGTCTTGGCGATTCTCATCGGGGCGCTCAACGGCGTCTTGGTGATGCGGACCGGACTGCCGAGCTTCATCGTCACGTTGGGGACTTTCTTCGTCCTGCAGGGGGTCAACCTCGCGGTCACCAAGATCCTCATCGACAAGGTGTCGGTGACCGGACTGGCCAAGGCCGAGGGCTACTTCCAGGGCCAGCAGATCTTCGGTTCGTTCGTGAAGATCAGCATGCCGTGGCTCCCTTGGCTCGAGCCGGAGGAGTCGCCCACGTTGACGATCTACGCCGCCACTTTCTGGTGGCTGGCGGTGACGGTCCTCGCGACGTGGGTGCTGCTCCGTACTCGGGCTGGCAACTGGATCTTCGCCGTCGGGGGAGCACAGACGAGCGCGCGGCAAGTGGGTGTACCGGTCACCAGGACGAAAATAGGCCTGTTCATCACCACCGCTGTGGCGGGCTGGCTCGTCGGCATGCTTTCGCTGTTCAAGCTGACCACCGTGCAGAGCACCACCGGGGTCGGCGAGGAATTCATCTACATCATCTGCGCCGTCGTCGGAGGCTGTCTGCTCACTGGTGGATATGGCTCCGCGGTCGGAGCGGCGCTCGGTGCGCTGATCTACGGGATGGTCAGGCAAGGCATCGTCTACGAAGGCTGGGACAACGACTGGGTGTACGCATTCCTCGGTGTGATGCTGCTCGGCGCGGTGCTGGTCAACAACTGGGTGAAGGCGAGAGCGGAGGCGGTGAGATGACGACCGACGACGAGCACGTTGTTGAGCTCGCGGGAACTCCCGCGGGTGCAGCACCCACGCTCCCAGAGGCGGGAACCCCCATCATCGAGGTACGCGACCTCAGCAAGTCATACGGCAGCGTGATCGCCCTCAGTGACGTCACGACGTCGGTCCGGGCCGGCGACGTCACCTGCGTGCTGGGTGACAACGGTGCCGGCAAGTCGACGTTCATCAAGATCTTGGCAGGAGCGCATGAGCACTCCTCGGGCGAATTCATCGTGGACGACATCCATCGGCAGATGTCCTCACCGCGGGCAGCGCTCGCTCTGGGAATCGCCACGGTCTATCAAGACCTCGCTGTCGTCCCGCTGATGCCGGTATGGCGGAACTTCTTCCTGGGCTCGGAACTCACCAGGGGTGTCTGGCCGGTCAAGCGGCTCGACATCGCCACGATGAAGAAGACAACCAAGCAAGAACTCGCCGCCATGGGCATCGACTTGCGTGACGTCGACCAGCCCATCGGGACCCTGTCGGGCGGCGAACGCCAATGTGTAGCGATTGCTCGGGCGGTCTATTTCGGCGCACGCGTGCTGATCCTCGACGAGCCGACCGCTGCGCTGGGGGTGCGGCAATCCGGCGTCGTGCTGAAATACATCGCCAAGGCCCGTGACAGAGGCCTGGGGGTTGTCTTCATCACCCACAACCCGCATCATGCCTACCCCGTCGGAGACCGGTTCATGCTGCTGCGTCGCGGCCGTAGCATCGGCGACTTCTCCAAGGATGAGCTCTCACTCGACGAGCTGATCGGCATGATGGCTGGTGGGGCCGAGCTCGATGCGTTGGGCCATGAGCTCAGCCGAGAGCTGGGACCGGACTCCGAGGTCACCCGCGCCGTCGAGGCCGACTTGCACCACTGACCACTTCTTGGCCGCCCGACGGCCACGATCAGCGGGGCCGTCGGTAGTCCGTAACCAGCTCCTGGGCGAGCTGCTCAAGGAAGAGCCCCACGTCGGTGACGATGCCACGAGCCTGGGACGAGCCGCGGTCGGCGAGTTTGGTGACGGTGGCCGGATTGATGTCGACGCAGACAAGGGGTACGGAGGCCGGCAGGATGTTTCCAGTCGCGACGGAATGCAGCATGGTCGCGACCATCAGGCAAAACCCGACATTGGGCAGTTGAGCGCGCATGGCGCGCTGCCCCTCGAGGACATCGGTGTACACGTCGGGCAGGGGTCCGTCGTCTCGCACCGAGCCGACCAACACGAAGTCCTTGCCATGACTGACGAGCGCGTGCATGATGCCGCCGGTCAACACACCTTGCTCGACGGCGTTGGCAATGGAGCCGGCCTTGCGGATCGTGTTGAGTGCCCGGATGTGGTGCTCGTGTCCGTGTTCGACACCTCTCCCGAGGGCGAGGTCGACACCCAGTGAGGTGCCGTAGAGCGACGACTCGATGTCGTGGGTGGCAAGTGCATTGCCGGCGAAAAGCACGTCGACGAAGCCGGCGTTGATGATCGCCACCATGGCGGGCGCTGCACCGGTGTGTACGATGCCTGGACCCCCAACCCAGAGCACGCGCTTGCCTGCTGCCTTGGCCTCACGCAGCCCGTCGGCTACTTGACGCACGAGGAGGGTCTGCGGCTTCTCACTCGACACGTCCGACTCCATGAAGCCGAAGATTTCCTGCTCGACTCCTCCGGCAGGCAGGGGGGTGGTCACGCGGACACCGGCCGCGCCACACACAACTTCCATGCCTGCCAGCACATCGGACATGGGCAGGGTGTAAACGCTCGGTTGGTCGCCTGAGCGGTCGACGATGAGTCCGCAGTCCATCTCCGGGTTGCCCACTTGGTGCCACTGACCGTCAAAACGCACTTTGGTTTCGAGATTCGTGGTCGAGTAGAAGCCGTCGGGGAAGACCCCATCGGTGTCGGCGACTGAGATGGTGACCTCACCTGGGTCGACCAGGTTGACGCCGCGTGTCTGCAATCGCATCAGCAACCGCTGTAGGGATTCGTCATCTTCGGCGCTCACGAGCACTCGAGCGTAGGAGGTATCGCCCGCATCGTGGCCAAGCTCAAACCTGTCGATGACGTGGTCGCCGCCGTACTCACGGATGTCGTTGAGAACGCGAGACAAGATGCCGCTGTCCATCAAATGGCCGGAAATCTCGACTGTCTCGGTGGCCGGGGGAGTCATGCGCAAAGGCTAAACCACGGCTCCGTTGCCCGGGTTCCAGTCACCATCGTTGCCTGAGTCCATGGTGGCGATCAGCGTGACAAAGCCGCCGATCAGACCCGCGACGGCGGGCAGCAAGATCCACATCGGCAATTGGACGCTCAGCACCGTCGCCAGGAGCAAGAGTGCCGGACCCGCGATCACTCCGATCCAAGCCAGCAACTTGTAGGGCGCAAGCTTGGGCAGCGGAGGAGGTGGGTCTGGCACGAAGAGATCGTCATCTTCTACTTCAGCGGGCGACTCAGCACGGATGTCACCGCGCCTGCGCCGTGGGGGGTCCTCAGGCGCCGCGTCGACCGACTCTTGAGGAGTCGGGGGATCTGGCTCGGCGGTGGGGACGTGTCGACCGAGCCCGGTCCAACCGTGGCTCTGTCGCCGATCCGTGAAGGGAAATCCCTCGTGTGAGGGCGTGCCCTGACTCTCTCCGGATGACTCTGGGGTCTGCGGAGTTGGATCGATGTCTTCTTGAGTCGGCCACGGGGCCACGGGGGAGTCGAACGGCACATCGAACTCGGCCACGAGTCGCGACCAAGCCAAGTCGTCATTGTCATAGACGAGATCCGGGTCTTGGGTCGCCACCAGCGCGCGCACCTGCGCCGACTCGCTCAAATCGACATACAACCTGTCACGCACGCCGACTCGGAAGTCTGAGCGCTCAAACCCGACGCTGGTCGAAGGCTCTACTGGCTTGGTGTAGGCAGCGATGCCGAGCTTGGCCAGGTCGTCGAGGAGAGACGCTGCGATGACCGGGTCGAGATCCGCGATGGGGGTGTAAGCAGCTGCGACGAGACCGTTAGAGCGCATGGCGCACATCCTGGGCATGGACGCGGCTGTGGGTGCGCATGAAGTCGACCGACTCGGTAAAAATACGCATGGCGTCATTGTCGAGGGTGGCGACGTGGTAGCTGTTGTCAAGGATGCGTTCACTGATGTGACGAGACGACACCTGCTGGGTGATGATGTGCGTCGACAACGGCTCGACGACGTGATCCTCGAACGACCTGAAGATCAACAACGGAGCGGTGATTTTGGCGAGGTCTGCGCGGGTGACGCGCCACAGGGCGCGCAGCGAGTCGAGCGCTCGCAGCGGAGTTCGGCCGTAGCCGAGTTCCTCGACGCCTGGCTTCTTGATGTCGTTGCAGACTCCGCGGACGGCGCCAATGAAGTGCTTGAGCACAGGCACCGCCCGCAGGGTGCGGCTGCCTGCCGCAATCGACGGGTTGACGAGCACCAGGCCTGACACATCGTCGGCACGTTCCTCGGCGAGCCGAAGCGCCAGACACCCGCCCATGGACAGCCCGGCGACGAACACCTCGTCGCACCGTGCGGTCAGCTCGCTCAATCCCTGCGCAGCCTCGGCATACCAGTCGGACCACCCCGTCTGATTCATTTCCTGCCAGGTCGTGCCATGACCGGGTAGGCGAGGTAGGCGAACCGTGAAGCCCTCTTCGGCGAGATGCGTGGCCCAGGGTCGCATCGAGGCAGGAGAGCCGGTGAAGCCGTGAATGAGCAGCATCCCGATGCCATGGCCATCGGCAGAAAAAGGCTCGGCGTGCGGCAGTACCGGCAAGGCAGCTCCCAGGTAACGCAGTTCGACTCGATCTAAGGGGACACGGCTATGGTGTCACGCCTTTGGGTACATTTCGACCCCAGGCAGACAGCTCGTACCCGCTCGGCCAGCGAGGGAACATCGCCGGGCCCACGGGGTGTCATTGCTTGTGCCGGGGCGCCTCTCTAGGGTGACTGGTTCAAGGGAGGTCGCTGCGTGTTCTATTGGTTGCTCAAGTGGGTCTTTGTCGGGCCGGTGCTCAAGCTTATTTTCCGGCCGTATGCCGAGGGGACCGAAAACGTCCCCGAACAGGGCGGTGCGATCTTGGCGAGCAACCACCTGTCCTACTCGGACTGGCTTTTCATGCCGTTGACGATCCCCCGGCGGGTGACGTTCGTCGCGAAGGCCGAATACTTCACCACACCTGGCTTGAAGGGTTGGCTGCAGAAGACGTTCTTCTCCGGCGCAGGTCAGGTGCCGCTGGACCGATCAGGCGGGCGCGCCTCCGAGGGCGCCATCAATACCGGATTGAGGATCCTGGCCAACGGTGACCTTTTCGGGATCTATCCGGAAGGCACCCGCTCGCACGACGGGCGTCTCTACCGCGGCAAGACTGGTGTCGCGCGCATGGCGCTGGAAGCCAAGGTTCCGGTGATCCCGTTGGCTGTGATCGGTACCGATGTGGTCGCGCCGCCCGGAAAGATCTTCGGGCGCTACACCCGACCCCACGTGTGTTTCGGCCGACCTCTCGACTTCTCTCGCTATGAGGGCATGGAGTCGGATCGGTACGTCTTGCGTTCGATCACCGACGAGATCATGTACGAGATCATGGAGTTGTCGGGCCAGGAGTATGTCGACATCTACTCCGCCAAGGCCAAGCTTGACGCTCAGCGGTTGGCCAAGGAGACGAAGGCCGGCGCCAAAGCCGAAACCAAGCAGGTCGAACTCGCCGCCGCGCAGGCCGAGGCGACCATGCCTGATGACGATCCGGCCTCCGTCGCCATTGACGCGGACGAGGATCTCATGGCAGACGACCATGCGATGCCAGCCAGGGAAAAGGACTCAGGTTCCGCCGCTTGACCGCGGCCGAGCCGACCACCATGCGGACAAGGCGTCCAGGAATTGGTGGCCGCGCACCGAGGGGCCGATAGGCTGCACGCTGGTTTGTCCCCTGTTTGGCGAAGTCTCTGAGTTCGAGGGAGTGCGCGCATGCGCGTTGGAGTGCTCACGGGTGGCGGCGACTGCCCAGGCTTGAATGCCGTCATCCGGGCGGTCGTTCGCAAGGGCGTAGCGGAGTACGGCTACGAGTTCCTCGGCTTCAGAGACGGGTGGCGCGGGCCGCTGGAGAACGTCACGTCTGAGCTTGGGATTCCGCAGGTCCGCGGCATCTTGCCTCGCGGCGGGACCGTGCTCGGGTCATCTCGCACCAACCCGTTCAAGGTCGAGGGCGGGGTTGAAAAGATCAAGGCAAACCTCGAGGCCAACGGAGTCGACGCGTTGATAGCCATCGGTGGCGAGGACACGCTGGGGGTCGCCACCAAGCTCGCCGAGCTCGACGTCAACGTGGTCGGGGTGCCGAAAACCATCGACAACGATCTCAGCGGCACCGACTTTACCTTCGGGTTCGACACCGCCGTCAACATCGCGAC
>JACCZJ010000209.1 GCA_013696065.1 Nocardioidaceae bacterium | reverse complement strand
TCCCCGTGCTCCAGGTCGACACGGGTTACGACTTCCCTGAAGTGCTCGAGTGCCGCGACAGCTGGGTAAGCCGTCTGGGTGTGCGCCTCATCGTGGCCTCAGTCGAAGAGGCGATCTCCAGCGGCGTCATCGTGGACGACGGCAAGACCAGTCGCAACCGGATGCAGACCGGCACCTTGCTCAACGCGATAGAGGAAGAGGGCTTCACCGCCGCCTTCGGTGGTGGTCGACGCGATGAGGAGAAGGCGCGCGCCAAGGAGCGCGTCTACTCGCACCGCGACGAGTTCGGACAGTGGGACCCGAAAAACCAGCGCCCCGAGCTGTGGTCGCTCTACAACGGCCGACTGCACGCCGGTGAACACATGCGCATCTTCCCGCTCTCGAACTGGACCGAGCTCGACATCTGGGATTACATCGGTCAAGAAGACATCCTGATTCCCAACATCTACTTCTCCCATCAGCGTCGCGTCTTCGAACGCGACGGCATGCTGCTCACGGAGAGCGACTTCAACCCGCTACGGCCGGGCGAAGTAGCTGAAGATCGAACGGTGCGGTTCCGAACGGTGGGCGACCTCACCTTGACCGGTTGCGTGGAGAGTTCCGCTGCTACGATCCCGGAGGTCATCCAGGAGATATCTATCGCCCGGCTGACAGAGCGCGGCGCTACCCGCGGCGATGACCGCTTCAGCGAAGCCGCCATGGAGGACCGCAAGCGAGAGGGATACTTCTGATGGTGATGGATCTGCTGCGCTTTGCCACGGCCGGCTCGGTCGACGATGGCAAATCCACGTTGATCGGGCGCCTGTTGCTCGACTCCAAGTCGATCTTCGAAGACCAGCTCGAGGCCGTCGAGGCCACGTCGAACGCCCGCGGCTACGACTACACCGACCTCGCCTTGCTCACTGACGGGCTTCGGTCCGAGCGTGAACAGGGCATCACGATCGACGTGGCCTACCGCTATTTCGCTACGCCTGCCCGCAAGTTCATCATCGCCGACACCCCCGGTCACGTGCAGTACACCCGCAACATGGTGACCGGTGCGTCCACCGCCGACCTGGGTCTGGTGCTCGTCGACGCGCGGCAAGGCCTGACGGAGCAGTCACGCCGCCATGCGGTGCTCTTGTCGCTGTTGCGCGTGCCACACCTCGTGCTGTGTGTCAACAAGATGGACCTCGTCGACTTCTCCGAAGAGAGATTCAAAGAGATCCAGGAGGAGTTCACCTCCTTCGCCACGAAGCTGGTCATCCCCGACCTGACGATCATCCCGATCTCGGCGCTTCAAGGCGACAACGTCGTGATCCGGTCCGAGAACATGGACTGGTATGACGGCCCGTCACTGCTGCACCACCTCGAGCACGTGCACGTGGCGTCTGACCGCGACCTCGTCGACACGCGATTCCCCGTCCAATACGTCGTACGCCCCAAATCCGACGACTATCACGACTACCGCGGCTACGCAGGACGTATCGCCGGTGGTGTGTTGAAGCCGGGTGACGAGGTGCTCGTCCTCCCCTCGGGCATGACCTCGAAGATCGCCGGCATCGACCTGTTCGATCGTGAGCTGAGCGAAGCCTTCCCGCCCATGTCGGTGACGGTCCGCCTCGAAGACGACGTCGACGTGTCGCGTGGAGACATGATCTGCCGCCCGCAGAACGCACCCGAGCCCAGTCAGGACATCGACGCGATGGTGTGCTGGATGTCGACGACTCCGCTGCGTCCCCGGCAGAAACTCGCGATCAAGCACACGACTCGGATCGCCCGCACGCTGATCAAAGACGTGCAATATCGCCTTGACGTCAACTCGCTGCACCGCGACCTCGAGACCAAAGAGCTCACCCTCAACGAGATCGGCCGAGTCCAGCTCCGCACGACCGTCCCACTGTTGTGCGACCCCTATGAAAAGAACCGCACCACGGGTTCGTTCATCCTGATCGACGAAGCAACCGGTGTCACCATGGGCGCCGGCATGATCAACTGACTCTGCGCCTCTCTTCCCGCAGCGGAGGCGGTCAGGTGGGTCGCCTCACATGCGTGGTCGAACGTGCAGACCCACTTCCGGGTCCACCAGGACTTCCTGTGAGGCCGGGACTCCCCCAGCGAGGAGTATGGCGGCTGGGTCGACGCTGCGTTTGACGACCGCCAACGCGATGGGTCCGAGCTCGTGATGGCGAGCCGCTGACCCGACGCTACCCACCTCTCGACCGTCGGTTTGGACAGCATCGCCCGTCACGGGCAAGTGGTCGACGGACCCGTCGAGGTGGAGCAACACCAGCCTCCGGGGCGGCCGCCCCAGCGTGTGGACGCGGGTGACGGTCTCTTGGCCGCGATAGCAGCCTTTGTCGAGGTGCACCGCGCTGCCGATCCAGCCCACCTCGTTGGGGATGGTCTTGTGATCCGTGTCGAGGCCGTGGCGAGGCTCGCCACGCGCGATCCGCAGCGCGTCGAAAGCCCAGAGTCCGCATGGCCTGGCACCGGAGGTGGCTGGCAGGTTTGCCAGCTCCGAGCGTCGTACGAACTCGACTGTCGACTCCGAACGCGCCACGGCCGCCCACTCGGCGCTGACGTCTGACACCTCGACCTGCATCATGAAGCGCATGCTCAGCAGCCAGGCCACCAGCGGGGTCGCGGCATGCGGCTCGACATGCAACCACAGGGCGCTGCCGTCGTCATGGCCGCTCATCACATGTTCGACGTGACCATGCGGCGACAAGATCAGGGTCGTCACCGGGTGGTGAGGTTGCAACGCCAACAGATGCTGAGTTGTGAGTGAGTGCAACCAGGTAAGGCGATCGGGTCCGCTGACACGCACCACGCCACGGTGAGAGAGGTCGACTACACCTTCACCGGCCAGCAGGAGCTTTTGCTCGCGGAAGGGATCGCCGTAGTGGCCCGCCACTCCCGCGTCGATCCCGTCGGCCTCGACCGCTCCGGGCAGTTCGAGCAGCGGGCTACGTGACGTCATCGGGCGCACTCCTGGCAGGAGCCGAACACGGTGAGGTGACCGAGGTCGGCGACGAATCCGTGCGTGTCAGCGAGCGCCTGCACCATCGGAGCGATCATGGCTGTCGACGCCTCGCTGACCTTGCCGCAGTCGCGACATACGAGGTGGACGTGCTCAGGAGCATCGGCTGCATGGTAGGTCGGGGCGCCGTGGCTGAGGTGAGCATGCTTGACCAGACCGATCTCTTCGAGCACCTCGAGGGTGCGGTAGATCGTCGAGATGTTGACGCCCGGCGAGCGCTCCCGGACCCACACGTGGGCGTCCTCGGGGGTCGCGTGTCCGAGCGTCTTGACCGCTTCGAGAACGAGCTGGCGCTGAGGTGTCAGTCGATATCCACGCGAGCGCAGCTCGTCATGCAGTTTCACGATGCCAGTCTAGGCGCCCGGGCAGCCTGGACCCCGGCCTCTATGCAAGAGCCGCTCATGCAGCGCGACGCAAGCGAGCCCAAATATGGGACTGCAGCGGTTGACCCATCGCCGCCATGTCGAAGGTCCACAGCAGGTCGCCGTCGACCAGACCGTAGAGGCGCTGCCCGGCCGTGTATTCCTTGGCGCTTTCAGTGCGCGCAACCGCGTCCGTGCTCAGTTCGATCTTGGCATTGTCGACTTTGCCGTAGTAGATCTCGGAGAAGCCGGTCGGATGGCTCAACACGACTTCGAGCACCCCGTCGGGCTTGGGACGAAAAAAACCCGTTTCGAGGGCCAGCGGCCTGACCTCGTGTCCCTCTTCGTCGAGTAGCCACGTCCGACTGAAGTAATGCAGGAACGGCCGACCGTCATGGGTGAATGCGATCTCTTGCCCGAACGAGAACGCCTCGATGGTCGGGTAGTCGCCCTGACCGTTGCCCTGCCAGTGGCCGAGCAGAAAGGCGATCGGCATGAGGTCCGCATGCAGGTCTGAGGGAATCTGAAAAACCATCTCAGGGTCTCGTCAAAGGGGTGTGTCCCTTAGACCTGGCCCTGATAGAGCTTGTAGACCACATAGACGGCGAACCAGGTGATGAAGATGCCGACAAAAACGAGCAGGCTGATATAGAAGGCTTCCACGCATGCAGTCTAACCAGTGAGCCCTGACCCGCGGGCCCTCAGTGCGCCTTGATCTGCAGCAACTCGCGGGCCCCGTCGGTGCTCATCGCTGGCCGCTGAGCTAGCTCGGCAAGCTGAGCGGCTCGCGCGACGAGTTCCTCGTTGTGCGACACCGCGACGCCCCGCGCGAAAGTCAGCGTGTCTTCCATGCCCACACGCAGATGACCGCCCTTGGACAGGGCCGCAAAGGCGACATCGAGCGATGTGCGGCCGATCCCTGTGGCCGACCACGAGGTCACCGCGGCGGGAAGGCCCTGCACGCCTGCCACCAGCGCATCGGCGGTGCCGGGCATCCCACCTGGCACTCCCAGGACGAAGTCGCAGTGCACCCGGCCACCGAACGGCAGTCCGAACAAGGCGAGCAAGCGGTGCAAGGCGGCGACCTGCCCGAGGTCGAACAGCTCGAACTCGGGAACCACTTCGCGCTCCTGCGAGAGTTCGTAAAGGTCACAGACGAATGGCCACGGATTTAAGAACACGTCATCGCCGAAGTTGGTGGTGCCCACCGTCAGCGAGCACGAGTCGGGCAAGGCGTCGAGCACCGCGAGTCGCTGGTCGAGCGGGTCGTGCACCGAACCGCCTGTCGACAGCTGGATCACCAGTGTCGTGTTCTCCCGCATAGCCTCGACGGCTTCGGTGAGCCGGCTCAGCTCCAGCGTGGGCTTGTGGTCAGCGTCTCGGATGTGCAGGTGGATCATGGCCGCGCCGGCAGCTTCGCATCGCACCGCGGTCTCGACCAGTTCCTCGATCGTCGTCGGCAGCGCCGGGAAGGCGTCCTTCGTCGTCTCAGCCCCCGTGGGCGCCACGGTGATCAGGGTGCTCGGGTGGGGCCTCGTCGCGGCAGGGATCGGCGGGGTCGTCATACCGGCATCGTGCCAGAGACACCGGGCTCCCCCGAAGCGAGGCGAAGGGGACGCGGCAGGCATGGCACCATGCCCGCATGCGAGCGGTTGTACAGCGAGTCACCCAAGCGTCGGTGTCAGTCGACGGTGACGTCGTCGGCCAGATCGGCGACCCCGGGTTGGTTGTGCTGCTCGGCGTCACGCACTCAGACACCGCCGAACGCGCAGCGGCCCTGGCGAGCAAGATATGGCAGCTGCGCATCATGCGCGACGAAAGGTCAGCTGCGGAGCTGGATGCACCACTGCTCGTCGTCAGCCAATTCACCTTGTATGCCGATACGCGCAAAGGGCGTCGACCCTCGTGGTCGCAAGCAGCGCCTGGCCCTATATCCGAACCGCTCTACGAGGTGTTCTGCTCAGCACTCGCCGACCTGGGCGCCATGGTGCAGCGCGGCACCTTCGGCGCGGACATGGCAGTCAGTCTGATCAACGACGGACCAGTCACCATGATCTTGGAGGGTTGAGCGAGCCAGCTGCATGGTCACCGGCTCGCTCAACTTGCTGAGCAACCCCTGAGCGGATTCGCCCCCGCTCCCGCCGCTTGGCACAATAGTGTTTGACTTCACAACCCACTGCCGAGAGACACCTTGAACCATGAGCGACGAAAAGCCACCCTCCCAGGGTGGCTCTGCTATCGGTCCAAGTGAAGAGTCGCAGTCGTCGAAGCCGGCTACCGCAGGCAGTTCGGCTACCGTAGACCCTGCCGCTTCGGCGCGGCAATCACCTGGCCAGCCCGTAAAATCACGTGGTTTCGCCCGTCGGCACAAGGTCTTGGTTGGTCTGGCGGTCGTCTTGGCTCTGCTCGGCGGATCAGCAGCTGGCTATCTCTACTGGGCCTACCAACAACCCGGCAATATCGCCCGAATCCCCGTCGAGTTCGGCACCAGACCCACAGAGGGTCTCGCGGCACCCCAGGAGGACAACGCAGGCAACGCAGACAACGAGGACAAGCGTCCCCTCAATATCTTGCTGCTCGGCGCTGATCAGGGGGAAGGCGCCGCGCAGGGCGAGGATTTTGCCTCAGTCGAGGAGGAGTTAGCCGACGGCAAGTGGACCCCGTTCAGTCACCGCAGCGACACGCTGATGATCGCTCA
>JACCZJ010000204.1 GCA_013696065.1 Nocardioidaceae bacterium | reverse complement strand
CTTGCAGTCCGTGCGCTTCCGCGGACCCCACTGCGATTACAGCGTCGAGACCGCGTCGGGAAATGTCCTCATTCGTGAGCCAGGTCCACCGCGACACGCTGCCGGCACTGACGTCAGATGGACGCTGAAACGCACGTGGCCCATGATCCCGGCGTCGCGGTATCAGGCGTCAGATAAGGACGTAGCTCACGCCCGGACTCGACACTTACGTCGGCGCTGCCGCGGGGACACGGCAAGATGAGGTCGCTCAAGGCGAACTGGTCCACCGCAGTCCCTACAGAGTGCCATTCCGTCACCTTGTCGATCTCCAGGCCGCCGCCCTCCAGCGCGGTGCCACTTGTGACGAGGTCGAAGCAGAATCGCATCGCGTCAGCGACCACGCCGGACAATGCGCCCACTTGCCGGCGCACCGTCGTCACCCGTCGCCCTTGAGTCCGCTCGAGAACGGTGTCAACAACGCTCTGCGTGATCGAAAGCTCATGCACGGCATCCGCACCTTTGTCGGGTCACCTTAGCTCTCGGGGACATAGCCGAAAAGGTAGCGACGGGCCTCTCGCTGGACAACGGCCACGCCGCACATTGGCAGTCCTACCCAATCGCGAGTGTCTATTGACTCTTCCGGGTTATCGGGACGGCGGTGACAACGAGGTTGTGAGTATAGAGATTAGCCGTCGCGTCGTACGTCCCCCCGCAGGTGACCAGCCTGAGTGTCGGTCGGCCCCGCTCGCGGTAGACATCGGCGGACGGGAAGCTGGAACGCCGAAAGAGTGTCGCGTCGGTGACGCGGAAGGCCGCCTTGGTGCCGTCGGCGCGTCGGATGACGACTACGTCGCCGATCTGGATGGACGACAACTCATAAAACACCGCGGGTCCGGTAGGGGAGTCGACATGGCCCACGAGCACTGCTGAGCCGGGCGCACCGGGCGACGGGCCGTCCCGCCACCAGCCGACGTCTGCGTAGTCAGTGGGGACCTGCAAGGCCCCGCCGATCACGTTGAGTTCCACGAGGTCTTGGTCGAGTCCGAGGCTCGGGATGCTCAAAGCGACCGGTCGCGCGACGCGTTCAGGCGCCCGCGTCGGACCTTTCTTCTCCTCGGGCTTGCGCTTCTCGGCGGGCTTGCTTCGACCCTCACCGGGCCCAACCGGTACGGCGAGCCGTTGTCCGATCTCCAGGCGGGCTGACTCGCCCAGGGAGTTGAGCCGGATGATCCGCTCGACGATGGCGTCTGCATCCGCTTGCGGCGCTATGGAGGCTGCGATCTTCCATAGGCTGTCGCCCTTTTCCACGGTAACGAACCGCTTGATGGGCTTCCACGGTTCGCGGTCGCGGCCTCGTTCGTTCTTGGGATCGCGGTTTCTGGGTTCTGGGGCGGACTGCCGCCCGCCGGCGTCGGCCGCAGGTAGGCCTGCTCCGACGGGAGGGCGAAACCCAACAGAGAGTGGCGCCGGCTCTGTTGCCTGGTTCGAGCCGATGAGATAGCCCGACGAGAAGACCAACGCGAAGGAAAGGCATCCAATCGCACCCCCGAGGAGGGGCTTCACGAGCTTGTGGTGACGGGCAGGCTGCTGCCCACCCGTCACCACATCGCTACTTGTCATTCAGCGCTGCTTGTCATTCGTTCAGCTTCGTGCTTCCTGGCGACCGCGACGCATCAACGTCACGCCAACGCCACCCAGCCCGAGACCGAGGAGCGCCGCGACCAGAGCCATCGGGGGAATCCCGTTGTCTCCTGCTGGTGCGGGCGACTCGGCGTTGGGCACAGTTGCGGTCCCACCGCCACCGGCACCAACCGGACCGGAAGGAGCAGCGACGCCCGAACCGGAGTGCGGCAGAGCGACGTACGGGAACGTGGACTCGAAAGCGAGATCGTTACTGTCGACCCCGTCTCCAGCAGCCAGTGCCTCGACCAGCTTGCCCGTACGAACAGCACCCTCGAGCGCCTGGATCGAGATGTCGACCACGTCATCGGTGAGTCGGCGACCGTTGGGGAAGCCTTGGGTGTCCCCAGCTAGCACACCGAGCCGGTTGGGCTCATCAGCAGGCGCGATCGAGGTGTTAAGCCTCAACACCTCTGCCGGCTGAACCTTACCCATGGGCATGTTGAGACCCTCGACACCGGTCAAGAAGACTGAGAAGAGGTCATCTCGCGGAGTCTTGGGTGCTGGGATGCCATAGATAGCCTCGATCAGCTTCGGCACCTCAGGGTCGTTCACTCGGTCGACAGCCTCCGGGACACTGGCATCGTTCTCAGGTGCCAATGCGTTGAAAGCGTCCTTCAACCCAGTGGGGATGACGACCTCGTTGACCAAGGGGTGACCCACGCGGGAAACCTGAACATAGTCGCCCTTGTAGGCCTGGGTACCATCGGCGGACTGCACCTTCATGGTGGGACGCTCGTTGGTCGCCCACACTCCGATGACAGGGTCCTTGCCGGAGGTGACCTCCGAGATCGGCACCTGCAGCGCGATCGTGTTGACGTTCTTGCCGGCCGTCGTGTTGTCACCGGTTTCGCTGAGGTCACCGCCGAACAGCAGGTCGAAGACTCGTAGGTCGATGAAGAACGGGTCGTCGGACTGTCCGGCGAAGCTTGCTCCGCCGCTGTCGAGACCAGTGATGGCCTCCTGGCGCAGCGCAGCATAGTCCGGCATCGAGGCAGCACCCACGTTGGACGGGGCGACAACCGCGTCCTCAAGCAGCGTGGTGATCTTGTCTCCCTCGATCTTCTCCAGGGTGTACGTCTGCTTGAACAGCAGAGTCTCGTCGTTTACGGACGTGACCGGGCCATTGTTGTAGAGGAAGGTGTCCAGGCCTCGATTGTCGGTGGTCGTGAACCTCCACCGGTAAGTGATGTCGGGCTTGGCGTCGCCGTTGTTGTCGATGT
>JACCZJ010000207.1 GCA_013696065.1 Nocardioidaceae bacterium | reverse complement strand
GACGCTCTGTAATGGAAGCGAAACGCTCCGATTTGTCTTGATTGAACCTTGTTTTTGCTCGACCCCACCGTCTAACCTGGCCCGGATTCAACACGACCGGAACGCCGAATCCCGTCCGCTGGTTGTGACCCACCCCCACCTCACGAAAGGTCATCCGGTTCGGACGGGAACGGGGAAACCAATGCACCGCGCGCAGTCGTAGAACGGCGTGGTCCAGGGGTGAAGTCGCCAACCGCGACCGGGCATTCTCTCCGCCCGAACCCGACAGCTAACCTCGCAGGCGTCGGAGAGGTTTCGCTAGTGACCCACGTCCGCAACCAATCTGCGCAGAGATCAAACCGACGACTAACCGCCGCTGCAGCGGCGGTTATTGCTGCCGCCCTCGCCGGCCCCATGTTCGCCTCCGTCCCGGCCGACGCGCACAGTGATCGAACCTGGGGGCGTCTCGCGGAATGCGAGTCCAGTCGTCGCTGGCACCTCAACACTGGCAACGGCTACTACGGTGGCCTGCAGTTCAGCTACTCCACGTGGCGCGGCTTCGGCGGCGGTCGTTTCGCTCCGCGTGCGGACCTCGCTACTCGAAGGCAACAGATCCGCATTGCCGAAAAAGTTCAAAATCAACAGGGCTGGGGTGCTTGGCCCTACTGCTCGCAAAAGCTAGGGCTCTAGACCACGCGCGGCTGCGGCTGGTTCAGCCCTCGCTGCGAGTGGTCAGCGAACTCGCCGTCCGCTGTAACGGAGCTGACCGGATGACTCACCGGTCATGCTGGCGGGGCTGGGCCGCGTCGCGAATCTGCTCAACACAGGTGGCCACTATCGCCCGGGCAAAGCCTCGCGGGTCGAGATGAGCCGCTGGCTGTTCGGGTACGACGACGTGCACGATGCCGTCGGCTAACAGCTCCCGTGAGCCGACGCGTTGACGCTCGGTCATCTCGGGGGCGTGTTCGACATCGTCGTAGACGATCGTGCTCGCGCCCTCGGGCGGGAGGGGTGATAGCCAGGCGTGTTCCGCGGCGATGACCCGATTGGCGGGCAGCAAAGCGAGCGCGCCGCCGCCACAGCCCTGACCTAGCAGGATGGAGACGCTCGGCACGGTGAGGCTCGACATCTCGGCCAGGCAGCGGGCAATCTCCCCGGCAAGGGCGTTCTCCTCGGAGCGAGGCGACAAGTCGGCGCCGGGCGTGTCGATGACCGCGACCAGGGGGAGACCGAGTTGTTCGGCCAGATGCATGCCGCGTCGTGCTTCACGAAGAGCGGCTGGCCCCATCGATTCCTGCGGTGTCTGGTAGCGACGGTCCTGTCCGATCAGCACACAGGAAATACCGTCGAGCGAGGTGAGCGCGAGCATGAGTCCGGCGTCGCACTCACCGTCGCCGGTGCCGCTCAGCGGGATCACATCGCCAGCGGCGTAGCGCAGGAGTTCTCGTACTCCGGGCCGATCCGGACGCCTGGTCAAAAGTACGGAGTCCCAGCTCGTACCGGTCTTGGGACCCACCTCTGGTGGGCGCTCGAGCCTGGGAAGGCGGGAGCTTTCTGGGGTCTTCGACGAAAGGAGTCGCAGCACCCGGGCCGCCACAGACGACAGATCCTTCGACGCGACGACCGCATCGATGACCCCCTTGTCGACCAGATTCTCGGCGAGTTGCACCCCGCTCGGGAAAGGCTCCCCGTGGAGAGCCTCGAAGACCCGCGGGCCCAGGAAGCCAATCAGCGCGCCCGGTTCGGCGACAGTGACGTGACCGAGCGATCCCCAGGACGCAAACACTCCACCCGTGGTGGGGTGGCGGAGGTAGACGAGGTACGGCAGGCCTGCTGCCTTGTGCGTCACCACGGCGCGGGAGATCGCCATCATCTCCACGAACGCCGGCGTGCCCTCCTGCATGCGCGTGCCGCCCGATGAAGTCGCAGCCACAAGTGGCAGGCGCTCATGAGTTGCCCGTTGAACCGCTGAGAGAATGCGGCGAGCTGTCGCGCGCCCGATCGACCCACCCAGGAAGCTGAACTCGCTGACCACCACGGCCACGTCGTGGCCCTGAATCGATCCTCGGCCGGTCAGGACCGCCTCGTCGGTGCCCGAGCGCTGCCGGGCAGCCTCCAGTTGGACGACGTACGCCGGCTCGTAGCCAGCCAAGTCCACCGGCTCGTCCCAGGAGGCAAACGTGTTGTCATCGAGGACCTGCGCGATGAGTTCGCGACCCCGCAGTCGGGTGTTCACGGGGTCCCCTCAGTGGCCAGCCAGCGTCGGATTTCGGCTCCGTCGGCGTCCAGAGTCGGCGGCGCCTTGTGCACACTTGGGGTGGTCTCGCGCCCCTCAGGGTCGAAGAACCGCAGTGGTGGCCCGGCGAGCTGGATCTCTCCGAGGCTCTCGTGCTCCACGTCGATGACGAGGCCCTGGCTGCGTG
>JACCZJ010000183.1 GCA_013696065.1 Nocardioidaceae bacterium | reverse complement strand
CGCGCGGCTGGGCCAACTACTTCAAGCACGCCATCGCGAAACGCACCTTCAGCCACCTTCAGCAGTACACCTGGTGGCGGATCGTGCGGATGATGCGGACCCGGCATCGCTGGAGGTGGAAGGACGTCCGTCGCTGGCTCACCGACCCCAGCGGCCGGTGGAAACCGATCAGCGCGGACGGGATCGAACTGTTCAACCCCGAGGCGATAGCCATCACGCGGTATCGCTAGCGGGGCAAGCAGATCCCCAACCCCTGGGCCCAGGCTGCCTGAACAAACCCACGGCAGAGACCATGGAGAGCCCGTTGCGTGGAGACACGCACGGCGGGTTCGGCGAGCGGCCTGGGGAAACGGACCAGCAGCAATGCCGGCACCGCGCCCCAGGCCGACTCATCCGATCGACGTCGCTGTGTGGGCGCCTTCTTCCACCATGCGGCCGAGAGCCCTCACCTGCCGCTGCGAGGACGTCTTGATCGCGGAGAACACGTGAGGGACGGGCGGGTCGGCTGGATAAGGACGGGCAATCGGGCGGGTTACGTTCTCAGCAGCGGAGCGATAAGTTGAACGCGGTGACCGACCGGGTCAATGGCACCCACGCGGGAGAAGCATCCATGAACGATGTGGCACATGACGACCGCACCAGGATCGTCACTACCCCTGACGGCCGGGACCTGGGGCGTATGTGTGTGGGGCGACCCCGATGGCGCACCGATCTTCTGGTTGCACGGCACCCCGGGGAGCCGCTTGTTGCGGGACCCGTCTGACTGCTACCAGAAGTATCGGTTGGCTGTGTGTACATACGACCGGCCCGGATACGGCCTCTCCACTCGTCGGGGGGGTATATGCAGGCCCAGAACGTCGAGGACGTGGTCGCGATAGCTGACGCGCTCGGCTGGGACCGGTTCGCCGTCGCCGGCGCGTCCGGGGGTTCCGCACCCGCGCTCGCGGTAGCCGCGCTCCGTCCTGAACGTGTGACCCGCTGTGCGGTGATTGTCGGCGCGTCACCCTCGACAGTCGAGGAGATCCAGGCCGCCATGGGTGACGACGACCGCCGGGAATGGGAGCGGGCCGCACGGGGCGACGAAAACGAGCTCGCTCAGCAGTTTGATGACTTCGGGAACTGGGTCGACGCCGGGATGCCGGACATCGATGGGGTCAACCAGGCCAGCCGGAGAATGCTGGAGGAGGCGTTTGGTGAGGCCCGCCGGCAAGGGCCTGGTGGCTACATCGACGACCTCATTGCCGACGCCCACGACTGGAGGTTTGCCGTCGAGGATGTAGGAGTCCCGACCAAGATCATGGCCGCACGTGAGGACAGTCCGTTCATGCACGTGAACTCACGTTGGCTCGCCGGCCACATCCCCGGGGCGGAGCTTTATGGCGTGCTGGCGGGCACATCAACCCGAAGGACGACGCTGAGGCAGAGCTGTTCGCCTGGCTCGGACACGGCGCGCCCACCCGGCCCCCGGGTTAGCACCTCCGACGTCGAAGCTCGCGCGACCTCAACGTCCGGATCTTCCGCGATCCGGGCGATCACGGAGCGCGTCATACCACCGCGATAGCGCGGCGTGTCTTTTGGCGAGGCCGCAGGACGGCCGGAGCGATGCCCAGCCGCATCGACGTCAGCGTGCGATCACGGCCTCCTCGTTGAGCCGACCAAGCTTATGGGGGTTCCGGACCGCGTACATCCGTGAGATCCGGCCGTCGTCGAGGACGAAGCTGATGACGGTGTCGAGCTTGCCGTCCAGCACAATGCGTCCCCCGAGCGCGCCGTTGAGCCACACCGTGTCCACGACGGCGGTGGGGGCGAGGGCGGCGAACTTCGACAGGAACGCTACGACCTTGTCCGCGCCTGCGATGGGGTGCCGGGCGGCTGCCACCAGTCCTCCGCCGTCTGCGACCACGACGACCTCGGGGGCCAGCACCTCCATCAGCCCTTGCACGTCGCCAGTGCTCAGTGCGGCCAGGAACCTCTCGACCACCCGCTGCTCGGACCTGTCGACCTGCCTCCGCGGCCGGCGAGCAGCCACGTGATCGCGCCAGCTGCGCCTCAACCTAGTCAGCCAACGCCGCGCGCGGCCGACAGCGCCCTCCGAGCCTGCTCAGGGCCGGTGATGTGCTGCGTCATTGCGCCCAGAATGACGCAGGCTCG
>JACCZJ010000175.1 GCA_013696065.1 Nocardioidaceae bacterium | reverse complement strand
GCGCCGCGGTCGTCTTCCACTTATCCGGGTTGGCGATCAGCGCGGTGGGTCGCGCGGCCGGGGCTGTGGTCTACGAAGTCCGCCGCCAGTTCCGCGAGATCCCCGGAATCATGGAAGGCACGGGTCGGCCCGAATACGGCAAGGTCGTCGACATCTGCACCCGAGACTCGTTGCGCGAGCTCGCTACGCCGGGTCTGCTGGCCATTCTGGCGCCTGTTGCTGTGGGATTCGGCCTCGGCGTCGGCCCGCTTGCCTGCTTCCTCGCCGGCGCAATCGGTGCGGGCACTTTGATGGCGGTGTTCTTGGCCAACTCCGGGGGGGCCTGGGACAATGCCAAGAAACTCGTCGAAGACGGAGTGCACGGCGGCAAGGGTTCACCGGCACACGAGGCGACCATCATCGGTGACACCGTGGGTGACCCCTTCAAGGACACCGCCGGGCCCGCCATCAACCCTCTGCTCAAGGTGATGAACCTGGTCTCGCTGCTGATTGCCGCCGCTGTCGTCAAGATGACGTATGGCGACGACTCCAATACCGCCTTGCGCATCGCCATCGCCGTGGTGGCTACTGCGATCATCGTCGGAGCGGTGTACGTCTCGAAACGGCGGCCGATTGCCATCGGAGACCCCGACGAGGCGCGCGCCGTCCCGCAGGTCAGAGCTTGACGCCCCGCGCGATGCCCGCCTGAGGCCTCGGGCACGACACCGGTATCGACGCCTCGCGCACAACACACGATCCAAGGAGGAATCGCTGTCTCGCAGAGTGTTCCTCCACGTCGGTGTTGCCAAGACAGGCACGACCTACCTTCAGCGCAACCTGTGGCTGAACCGTAAGCGCCTGCGCAAGCATGGAGTGCTGTATCCCGGCGACACCCACGCCGCCCACTTTCATGCGTCGCTAGATCTGCGTGACACGACTTTCCATCACTCCGCTGACGATGTGGCGGGAGCCTGGCCTCGTCTGGTCGAGGAGACCAACGCCTGGTCGGGTGCTGCGGTCATCTCGCACGAGATGTTCGCCCGAACTCCTCCCGACAAAATTCAGGTGGCCGTAGGAGATTTCGCGCCCGCTGAGGTGCGCGTGGTGTTGACCGTCCGGGACTTGGGGAGGCAACTGCCGGCAGTCTGGCAAGAGCGGCTCAAGAATCGCGATCACCAGACCTTCAGCGAGTTCCTCGAAGCTGTGATGGCTGCGGCGCCTTTGGGCCGAGCTCAGTCGTCCGGCCTGGATGAGCCGTTCTGGATCCCCCAAGACGTTGCCGCCGTCGCTGAGCGCTGGGCCGCGGTCGTCCGCCCCGAGTCGATCATCCTCGTCACCGTGCCTCCCTCGGGTGCCGATCGCTCCGAGCTGTGGCGCCGCTTCAGTGAGGCTGTCGAGCTGCCGGCAGTGGACTATGAAAGGGACAACCTCAGGAGCAACGAGTCCTTGGGCACGGCCGAAACCGAACTGTTGAGACGCTTCAACGCGCGCTTGCCTGATGACTATCCTTGGCCGGCCTACCGTCGTCAGATCAAGCGGAGCTTCGCCAAGGAGACGTTGGCCGCTCAGCGCACTCACGGCTCGCTGTCAGTTCCGCAGCCATGGCAGCGTCAGGTCGATGAGGTCGCGTCAGCCACCATCGCCGCGCTGACGGAAGGCGGCTACCGAGTCGTCGGCCGCCTCGAGGATTTGCGACCTGTCGCTGCGCCCGCCGGTGCAGTGATGCCCGACGACCTCACCGATGGTCAACTGCTTGATGTTGCCCTCGACGTCCTGCGTGACGCGGTGACCAAGCAAACAGAACCCGCAGAGCAGGCAGGCGAGGCACCACCTCGGTGGAAGCGACGGCCAAGACCCAAGCCCTAGCCTGGCGACCCGTTGTCGGTTGGGTCGTTTTATCTGAGGTGAGTGCGGCGAAGCGCCTTGCCAGTAAACCGGCGGCTGCGCAGGTAGCCCCGGCGGAGTCGTCCGAGAGGCCGGGGCTGCAATTCCTTTACCTCCCGCTGCAGCTCGATGATGCGACGCCGCTGTCGGCCGGAGTGTCGCAAGAGACCCGTCGACGCGCGAACTGCCGCATCCCCGAGGTCAGCGTCGCTCTGCTCTGTCGGTGAGATGTACGCCGCATGGTCTGCTGGACGTGGCATCAACTCCTCGAGGTCCCCCTCGACGGCATAACCGGCCTCGCGCAGGCCCTCGATGAGTTGGCGTGACCGCTGGCACGCCCAATCCATCCGGCTCGTGGGGAGCATCAGCTTGGGTGACTGGCCACCCAAGATGTCCCCAGCGAGCAGCCTGCGGACTAGGGGGTCATAGATTTCCACGCTCATGCCGCGCACTTCGAGGTTCATCCGACGTACGAGCTCGGTCTCGGCAACGCCCATTGATGGGTTGGCTGGCGCACTCTCGGACTCGTAACGGTCAGGGTCCAGCCCGGTGACCGAGCAGAAGCGCCGCCAGAGCGTGTCGACCGGTGCACCCGGATGCGGCACCGTGACGACGTGGATGTCCGCGGGCGGCACCACGGTCTCCCACAGTTTCAACACGTGAGCGGCATCGTGCATACCCCAGAACAACTCACCGAAAGGCTCGGGGGCATCGAGCCCCAGCTCCACCAGGTCGTCGACGAACTTTTCCAAGGTCACCGTGTGCTTGTGCTTGATGTGTTCCTGCCAATCAGAGACCAGCTGGCGAGCGAAGTCCCGAGCAGAAAAGATGACATGGACCTCTGCGGGTCGGACGGAGGCCACACCGGCAGCGATCCGATCGGGGGACGAGCCGCCGAGGAGCTCGTTGGAGATGATGACGGTGTGCCCCTTCCAGTCGCGGGTCCGCCCAGCGACGGCGTCCCATTCGCCTGCGAACTGACCCGGCCGAGAACCCGCCCAGGTCGAATCACGAAAGTCGAGCATGGACCGGAAGGACTGACCCGCGTCTGCATAGGGGTAGAGCACACCCTCTTTCGCCAACGTGTCCCGGTTCGCGAAGAGGACGTTCTGGAGATACGTCGTGCCGGTTTTCGGGGCGCCAACATGGAAGAACACTCGCTTGTCGGGAACTTTCGCCCGCTTGCCCAGCCTCATCGTGCTCCTCGTCCTCGACGTACCTGTCCCCACAAGGCCCGCGCGGCCTCGCGTGGCTCGAGACTGCTCTCGGAACCCTCCACCAAGACAGTGGCCAGCATGGCCACCGTTGCCTCCGTGACCTTATCGGGTGTCAATGGGGTGAAGTCGCCGAAGCTCGAGTCAGTCGGCAGCAGGTCCTCGAGGTCGCCGACGATGTCGTAGCCAGCCGTGGCTAGGGCGGAGCACGTCTGCTCGGCGTAGGCCATCACGGCCGGGCGGTGGCGGTCCGGGACCAGGATCGGGTCGCCCAGATCCGACATGGTCGAGCGGAGATTGAAGCGTCGCTTGATGATGCGCTCGTATGTCGGCCAGGGGAGATCTTGGGGCAACTGTTGATTCAGTAACCGGAGCACTTCGGCATCTTGGATGGACATTGACGAGTTGAACCGCCCCACCTCCAGGTCGTACCCGTCTGAGGCGATGCCCAGAGCGTGACAAAAGCGTGTCCACAGCGTGTCTGGAGCAGAGCCGGGCTGCGGCAGCGTCACCACATGGATGTGATGAGGCGGCAGGATCTGCGACCAGCGCTGCAAGGTGCCGAGGGTGTCTTGCAGCCTCCAGAACCGCACCGACCCCTTAGTTCCCGTGGTGGCCTCCAGAGCACCGCGCAGGAAGACCTCATACGTGCGGG
>JACCZJ010000145.1 GCA_013696065.1 Nocardioidaceae bacterium | reverse complement strand
CGCCCCGCGCCCGACGCCGACGATCTCCCTGCAGCATCTGCATGCTCCCCGCGTCAGCGTGCGCGAGCAGGCGGCCGTGATCGTCGAGCGCCTCCGACGTCGGCCCATCACGACTTTTAGGGCCCTGACCGACGACTCACCCGACACCGTCACGACGGTGGCGCGTTTCTTGGCGGTGCTCGAACTCTTCAAAGAAGGCTTCCTAGCTTTCGACCAGGTCACGCCGCTGGGTGAGCTGACCATTCGGTGGACCGGCACCGAGGCTGAGGACGTCGACATCGTCGTCTCCGATGAGTACGACGAAGAAGGTCGCGGCGCCGTTGCCGAGGAGTCTCCGGCCGAATCGGTCACGGATGACGACATCCGTATGATCGGCTCTGACCAGCGGGCCGTTGTCAGCGAAGACCGACGGGAGGACTTCTCGCTATGACCGATCACCAACGTGACCCCAGCGTGCAAGGCGTCCTCAACCTCGCCGAGCGCGACGTGCGGCCCGCGCTCGAGGCGGTGTTGATGATCGCCGACCAGCCGCTGCCTCATCTGGTGTTGGCCCAGGCGGTCGGAGCGCCGCCCAAAGACGTGGCGCATGCCCTCGAGGCGCTTTCTCGGGAGTACACCGAGCAGGGCCGCGGCTTCGACCTTCGCCAGGTCGGGGAGGGGTGGCGCTTCTACTCCCGAGCCGACTATGCGCCAGTCGTCGAACAGTTCGTCGTCGAGGGGCAGCAGGCTCGACTGACGGCAGCGGCCCTCGAGACTCTCGCCGTGGTGGCCTACCGTCAACCCGTCACGCGAGCGCGGGTGTCGGCGATTCGAGGTGTCAACGTGGACGGGGTGATGCGAACCCTCGTCACCCGTGGCCTGGTCGAAGAAGCGGGCATCGATGGTGAGTCGGGCGCGCATCTCTTTCGGACCACCGCCTACTTCTTGGAACGCATGGGCCTCACCGACATCGAGCAGCTGCCGGAGATCGCGCCGTTCCTGCCCGAGATGGCCGACCTCGACCAGGAACTCGACGTAGTCAATCCTCAAGGTCCGGGGACTCTGCCCTCAAGGTCCGGGGACTCTGCCTCGGAGGAGTCCTCGGCGCTCGAAGCTGACACGAGGCGCACTTGAGTGAAGGCCAGCCGCCGGGGGTGCGGCTGCAAAAGGTGTTGGCGCAGTCGGGGATCGCCAGCCGGCGCAAGTGCGAGACGCTGATGGCCGACGGACGTGTCGAAGTGGACGGCGAGATCATCACTCAACTCGGCGCCCGAGTCGACCCGGAGCAGGCTGTGATCCGAGTCGATGGCGTGCGGCTCCCGGTGGCGCAGCGCCACGTCTACCTCGTGGCCAACAAGCCGCGAGGTGTGGTCAGCTCGATGGCTGACGAAGAGGGCCGCCCCGATCTGCGCTCGCTCGTGGCTGGGCGCGAGGAGCGCCTCTTTCATGTGGGGCGACTCGACACGGACACCGACGGGCTCATCGTGCTCACCAACGATGGCGTGTTCGCGCAACGGCTGGCCCATCCGTCATACGAGCTGCAGAAGACGTATGTCGCGCAGGTCGAGGGGGTGGTCAAGCCCCAGGTTCGGCGCACCGTCCTCGAAGGGGTCACGCTCGACGACGGGCCGGTCAAACCCGACGCCTTCCGGGTGGTCAGCACTCAGGGCGGAAGGTCGATGGTCGAGTTGGTGATCCATGAGGGCCGCAACCATATTGTGCGTCGACTGCTGGCTCAGGTGGGCCACCCGGTGCTGCGCTTGTCGCGTACGGCGATCGGGCCGATCCGGCTCGGGTCGCTCAAGTCCGGCGACGTTCGCGAGCTCAGCGGCGCCGAGCTCGGCAGCCTGCTCGACTCAGTCGGTATGTGACGGGTGAGATCCGCGTCGCCCGGCACGGGTGAGTCACTACGCTGCTGCGGTGACTCAGATGCCGCTTGACGACAGGCCTGTGCTGGTGGGGGGACCGGTTCTGGTGGTGGGGGCCGGCCTGATCGGGGCATCAGTCGGTATGGCGCTGACGCGGGCCGGCGTACCCACCCACATCTGCGACGTCGACCCAGACATCGCCCATGTCGCCGCCGTGCGGGGTGCGGGCTCGGACCTGCCACTCGATGGTCAACCAGGTCTCGTGGTGGTGGCGACGCCTCCGGACCACCTCGCTGATGCCGTCGCCAGGGCCTTGCAGGACTTCCCCGCGGCGGTGGTGACCGATGTGGGGAGCGTCAAAGGTGCGCCGCTCGCCGGGCTCGAAGCCCGCCGGGTTCCGCTGGCCCGCTACGTCGGCGGGCACCCCATGGCGGGCAGCGAGAGGTCCGGTCCGTTCGCCTCGAGTGCCGACCTGTTCGACGGTCGCACCTGGGCCGTGGTGGGTCGCGCGGACTGTGACCCGGGGGCCGTCAGGTGCGTTGAAGACCTGGCGAGAGTCTGTGGCGCCAACGTCGTACGGATGACGACCGATGAGCATGACCTCGCCGTGGCGCGGGTGTCGCACCTGCCGCATCTGATGGCGGCGCTGACGGCAGGACAGCTCGCGGCGGCGCCTCCCGAGCATCTCGCCTTGAGCGGGCAGGGCGTGCGGGATGTCACCCGCATCGCTGCGGGCGACCCCGCCTTGTGGCAGCAGATCATCGTCGCGAACGCTGAGGCACTGACGGGTCTGCTCACCGG
>JACCZJ010000131.1 GCA_013696065.1 Nocardioidaceae bacterium | reverse complement strand
GTCCCATAGATCGTCACTGATGACATCGGTTCGAAGCATGAGATCCAGCCTCGCCGGTCAATGACCGAACTATTGGCAGACACGCTCTAGGAGCTCCTCGCGGTTGTCGGTGCTCGGCTCCACGATCTGCTGTGTGTCCTCACAGGAACCGGCGTCGGTCCGGGAGAACACCTCGGCCCCGAAGACACGCAGTCCGACCTCGGCCTCGTCGGGCAGGTCATTGACGAGCGTGCTCAGCGCAGACTTCGCCGCAGCGATCTTGGTGTCACCGCCGCCTGCAGGTTCGGACATCGAGCCGGACGAGTCCAAGACGAGCATCAAGCGGCCATAGCCGCCCTCGGGGTCGTCGAGCGCGGCCGCAGTCACCGGAGCAACGCTCGGCGCCGGCGCGGCCAACGCGGGTGCTGGGAGGGCGAAGTTGATCGAGGCCACGCTCAGCGCCGCGAGGATCGTCGAGCCGACCAGGCGGACTTGCACGGAGCAAACACGGAAGGGGTTCATGGTCTCGTCCTCCTTGGGGATGGATCCGGCGATTACCCTAGAGTTCGCAATAGTAAACGTCAATATTGCGATAGTAGACGGACCTCGGTAACGTTCGAGGCGGAGAGGCGGTGAGCGCAGTGGTGCCCGAGACCGACAAGATTGCACAGCAGCGGCAACTTTACGGCGAGTCGGTCGGTGCCCTGCTCCGCGTCGTGACCGAGGGCCTCGGCCTGACCCAGTCCCGCGTCGCCCGAGTGCTCGGGCTGAGTCCGGCGATGCTGTCCCAGCTGGCCCGATGTCAACGGGTGAAGATCGGCAACCCGCTGGCCGTGGCACGACTCCAGGCGCTGCTGTCGCTGGCGGAAGAGGCCCCCCGGCTCACCCAGCAGGACGTCGCTACGCGACTGGACGAAATCGGTCAGTCTCGCGCCACCATGACCACGAGCCAGACCTACGCCGCAAGCGCCGCCGACCACGCCCAGCTGGTGCGGCGGATGCTCCGGGCGGTGGCGTCCGGTCGAGAGCTCGACGCCGCCGCTGCGGTCCTGGACGACGTTGCCCCGGGCCTGGCCGAGCTGGTCCGCGCCTACAGCACCGGGTCGCCCGCCGAGGCCGAGCGACACCTTGCATCGATAGCCCACCTGCTGCGTCCGTGAGGCTCTGGTGCCCGTCGGCAGCCCGGACGCGTCTCGGTTTCGGTGGAGAGAAGACGGCGCACCGCCGTGGGCTCGTCGTAGGCGAGTCCATGCAACCGGTGACAGGAAAGCCAAATGGTGTGCGAAATAGGTGTGCGAAATAGGTGTGCAACCGGAGCCACGACGACACAGAGGCCGCTTCCCTGATCCAGGAAACGGCCTCTGACCTGGGGTTTTCTTCGGTCGGGCTGACAGGATTTGAACCTGCGACCCCTTGACCCCCAGTCAAGTGCGCTACCAAACTGCGCCACAGCCCGAAGCTTCGCCAGACCTGCCAGCGAAGCGCGCGTCAGCCTACCTCAGCACACGCGATACAACCGAAAGGGGCGACAGGCCACAGCCCCTCACCGGCGCTGGCGTTTCTCCCGTGGCTTGACGGCGAGGTGGATCGGCGTGCCGACGAAACCGAACTCCTCGCGCAACCGCCTCTCGATGAAACGCGTGTATGCCGCTTCGAGCGCCCCCGTGGTGAACAACACGAACTTGGGCGGCGCCACAGTCGGTTGCGTGGCGAAGAGGATCCGCGACTGCTTGCCACTGCGGACAGGATGCGGGTTGGCCGCCACCAGCCGGCCGAAAAAGGCGTTGAGCTCGCCGGTCGGCACCCGGGTCTCCCATCCGGCCAGAGCTCGATCGAGTGCCGGCACCAGCCGGTCGACATGCCAGCCGGTCAAAGCGGTCACGTTGATCCGGGGGGCCCACTGCAAGCGCACCAGGTCACGTTCGATCTCCCGGTCGAGGTAGTGGCGCCGCTCCTCGTCCATCTTGTCCCACTTGTTGAAGGCGATCACGATGGCCCGACCGGATTCCTCGACGCTCGTGATGATGCGCTGATCCTGTTCCGACAAGGGCTGGCTGGCATCGATCACCACGACCGCCACCTCGGCGCGCTCCATCGCCCCAGCCGTGCGCAGGCTGGCATAGAACTCATGGCCGCTCGCCTCCTTGACCCGGCGGCGGATGCCTGCGGTGTCGATGAACTGCCAGGTGCGCCCTCCGAGCTGGATCAGCTCGTCGACGGGATCAACCGTCGTACCCGCCACGTCGTCGACGACCACCCGGTTCTGCCCCGCGAGTCGGTTGAGCAGCGACGACTTGCCGACGTTGGGTTTGCCGACGATGGCGATGCGGCGCGGGCCGCGAGGCGCGTCGAAGACCTGGTCGGGCGCCTCCGGCAACGCCTCCAGCACGGCGTCGAGCAGGTCGCCGCTGCCCCGACCATGCAGGGCAGAGACTGCATACGGCTCACCGAGTCCGAGGTTCCACAGCAGCGCGGCCTCCGACTCGGCACGTTGGTCATCGACCTTGTTGGCGGCGAGAACGACCGGCTTGCCCGAGCGGCGCAGGATCTTGACCACCGTCTCGTCGGTGTCGGTGATGCCGACGGCAGTGTCCACGACGAACAGCACCGCGTCCGCGAGGCCGACGGCGATCTCGGCTTGCAGCGAGATCTGTTCGGCAAGCCCGCGCGCCTCGGGATCCCATCCGCCCGTGTCCACCACGGTGAACCGTCGCCCGTTCCAGATGGCGTCATACGGCACCCGGTCCCGTGTCACACCGGGCACGTCCTCGACAACGGCCTCACGCCTGCCGAGGATCCGGTTGACGAGCGTCGACTTGCCGACGTTCGGGCGCCCGACGACCGCGAGAACCGGCACCGGCCCCCCGGTGGCCTCGTCGTCAACGCCGTCGGCAGATTCGAAAGCCTGCGAGTCGTTGGATGCAGACCTGTTGGTGTCGGAACTCATCACTACCTAGCTTCGTGGACAACGCCGGCAGCGTGTGTCCGTTCATGGGCGCAGCCCGCTTTACGTCCGCGGCAAGGCTGCTAAGTCGGCTCGAGTGGCCGCCACTTGACGCTGGTGCGCAGCCACGGAACCGGGTCGAACGTCACCGGCTCCCCCGACACTCTACCGACTCCGGTGCCTCGAGTCGGCATCGGAAACTCAGCGGTCGGCTTGTTGCCGCGCGAGCTCCACAATCGCGCCGATGACCTCGCCCAGCGTCAGGTATGTCGTATCGAGCACCACCGCGTCGCTGGCCGCAGCCAGCGGTGAAGCAGCCCGTGTCGAGTCCAAGACGTCACGCCTCAGCAGAGCCGCCTCCACTAACGCCACATCTCGCTCGTGCTGATCGGTCAACTCCGCCGCGCGGCGCTCGGCTCGCGCGGCGGGATCGGCGACCAGGTAGATCTTGAGACCGGCATCCGGAGCCACCACGGTCCCGATGTCTCGACCCTCGACGACAATACCGCCTGGACCGATGATCGACCGCTGCATCTCCTTGAGCAGCTGCCGCACGCGTGGCACGGCGCTGACTTGGCTCACCGCCGCTGTGGTCGCGTCGGAGCGGATCTCGACCGATACGTCCACTCCCCCGAGCGTGATGGTGGGCACAGACGCATCCGTGCCGGACACGATCTTCGCTTCCGCCGCTCTCGCAGCCACCGCATCGACGTCGTCCAAGGAGACACTCCGCGTCAGCAGGTGCCAGGTCATCGCGCGATACATGGCACCGGTGTCGAGATAGCGCAAGCCCAGCCGCTGCGCAACTCCGCGGCTGGTGCTGGACTTGCCCGAGCCCGCAGGGCCGTCGATGGCGATGACGAGACGCGCGAGACCGTCCGGCTCCGGCTGCATGTGCACTGGCGGATGAGCCTCTCTGTGGCAAGTCGAGGCGCTGAGTCAGCACCAACGTCGAGCGATGAGTCCGCACCGCCCTGGTGAAAAGGTGACGTTACCGGTGGACGGACCAACCCCGCGCAGCCAAGGCCTCCATCAACCGCTCCACACTGTCTGCTGCCACGTCGATTTCCACCAATCCGTACGCCCGGCCGGGATCGTGGTCGATGCGCAAGTCTTCGATGTTGACCCCCGCCGCCCCAGCATCCGCGAACAGCCGAGCCAACGCCCCCGGCTCGTCCGGGATCGCCACGTCGACCGCCTCCAACGCCACCGCAGGCCCCCCGTGTTTACCTGGGATGGCCGCTGTGCCCTCCACCCCCGCCGCGAGCAGCCGGCCCAGCTGCCCCCCATCAGTCGAGTGCAGGG
>JACCZJ010000126.1 GCA_013696065.1 Nocardioidaceae bacterium | reverse complement strand
CGGCCAAGTCGTCGAGCGAGATGGCTGACTACTATGCCGAGCTGGCGTCGGCGTACCCGATCGTGTCGATCGAGGACCCGCTCAACGAAGAGGACTGGGAGGGCTGGACTGCGCTGACGGCCTCGATGGGAGACCGGGTGCAGATCGTGGGCGACGACCTGTTCGTGACCAACGTCGAGCGGCTGCAACGCGGGATCGAGGAATTGGCCGCCAACGCGCTGCTGGTCAAGGTCAACCAGATCGGCAGCCTCACCGAGACCCTTGACTCGGTCGACCTGGCCCACCGCAGTGGCTTCACCTGCATGATGAGCCACCGCTCGGGTGAGACAGAGGACACCACGATCGCGGATCTCGCGGTCGCCACGAACTGCGGGCAGATCAAGACCGGGGCGCCGGCCCGCTCGGAGCGGGTGGCGAAGTACAACCAGCTGATGCGCGTCGAGGAGGAGCTGCGAGACGCAGCTCGCTATGCAGGCCGGGCCGCGTTCCCGCGCTACACCGGAGCGAGCTGAGCAGGCATGCCTTCTCGTCCGAGGCCTTCCTCTGCTCCTGGCTCCGGCCAGGGGGGAGCTGGTCGTCGGCCGAGCTCGGTGGCGTCCGCCACACGCCGCACGACGCGAGTTCCGGTCAACGGTGCGACGGCGCTCGGGCCAAGCCGCAAGGCCACGTTGACGGGGCGGGCCGCGATCGTGCTGCTGGTGCTCGCGGTCTTGGCTGTCTCTTATGCCTCGAGTGTTCGTGCTTGGCTCAATCAGCGCAGTGAGATCAACGAGTTGAGTGCTCAGATCAGCGAGCGGCGGGCAGCTGTGGCCGAGCTCGAACAGACGAAGCGTCGCTGGGAGGACCCGGCCTACATCGAGGCGCAGGCAAGGCTGCGATTCAGCTGGGTGATGCCGGGCGAGATCGGCTACACCGTCATCGACGAAGACGGCTCGGTGTTGACTGGCGGCAGGGGGTTGTCGGAGCCGGTTGCTGACCGAGAGCCAGTCGAGGAGCCGGAGTGGTGGGAGACCTCGTGGGCCAGCGTGGTCGAGGCAGGTGTTGACCCCAACGCTGACGCGGGCGATACCCGCGACCTTCGCCCCAAGCGGACGCCGCTCGACAGCATCGGGGGGCCGAGGCGACCCCCGGACGAGGATCCGAAGCGTCCGCTCCAGTGACCCAAGCACCCACCGAGACCGATCTCGCCACGGTGCACGCTCAACTGGGACGCCCGCCTCGCGACATTGTCGCTGTCGCCCACCGTTGCCCGTGCGGCAATCCCGACGTGGTGGCGACCTCGCCCCAACTGGCCGACGGCACCCCCTTTCCCACCTTCTACTACCTGACGTGTCCGCGCGCTGCCTCCCAGATCGGCACGCTCGAAGCCAGTGGTCTGATGGCCCAGATGACTGACCGGATTGGGTCCGACGAAAGGCTGGCCGCTGCTCACCGTCGGGCTCACGAGGCCTATGTGCGGGCGCGAGGTGAACATGGTGAGCCACCCGAGATCGCCGAAGTCTCGGCTGGGGGGATGCCGAGCCGCGTCAAATGCCTGCATGTGCTCGTCGCGCACTCGCTGGCTGCCGGGCGGGGAGTCAATCCTCTCGGCGACGAGGCCGTCGATCTGCTATCCGACTGGTGGGCGGGTGGCCCGTGCGTCACCGCCTCGCCGTGAGGCGAGTAGCGGCACTCGACTGCGGCACCAACTCCTTGCGCTTGCTGGTGGCTGATCTTGACATGGCTCGCGGGGAGGCGGTCGAGGTTGACCGTCGTACGACGATCGTGCGGCTCGGGCAAGGCGTGGACCGCACGGGTGCTTTCGCTCCGGAGGCGTTGGCTCGAACCTTCGCCACCCTTGATGACTACGCCGCGGCGATCGGACGCCATGGCGTGCGCGCCGACGCCGTGCGGGTGGTGGCGACATCGGCGGTTCGCGACGTGAGCAACCGGGCGGCCTTCGTGTCTGGCGTCGCAGCGCGGATCGGTGTCGCCCCCGATGTGATCAGCGGCGACGAGGAGGCGGCGTTGGCGTATGACGGTGCGACGCGTGGCCTGGTTGGCCGCTCTGACCTGGCCAGCCCGCTGGTCGTGGTCGATATCGGCGGTGGCTCCACCGAAGTGGTGACCAGACGGGTGGCGAAGGGCGGACAGGTGGCTGGCGTGGCCGGCCAGTCACTCGACGTCGGGTCCGTCCGCGTGACTGAGCGCTATCTGCACAGTGACCCGCCGAGTGGGGGCGAAGTGGCCGCGGTGACGGCTGCGGTCGACAACGCGCTCGACGCTCTCGACGCTCGGCTCACGTCAGCAGGCACACTCGTCGGCGTGGCGGGCACGATCACCACGGTGGCCGCCATGGCGCTCGGGCTGTCGACATATGACCGGCAGCGGATCCACCACGCGTGGATCGACACTTCGGCGCTGCTGGCGGCGACCGATCGGCTCGTGGCGATGCCGGTGGCTCGTCGCAAGGAGTTGGGATTCATGCACCCCGGACGAGCGGACGTGATCGGCGGAGGTGCGTTGATCCTTCAGGCAGTGGTACGGCGACTTGGCGTCCCGGGTCTGCTGGTCTCCGAGCACGACATCCTTGACGGCATCGCCTGGACTGTCGCATGACTTGCCCTCGCATGATCTGGTCTCTCGCATGAGCAGCGACGCTGGAGCCGACTCTGGAGCCCATCTGCCGCATCCGTTGAGTGGTCAGTTGTTTGCCAGTCCGGTCCCGCCCGGCATGGGTTGGCCCGAGGATCCGGGCGGCGCACTATCCCCAGTGGCGCACAGTTCCGCTGATGTCCAGGCAATGGCTGCTCGCCTTGAGACGGTCGCTGAAATCGAGGCGAGCGTCTCGGTCTGCCGGGCCTGCCCGCGGCTGGTTGCGTGGCGCGAGCTGGTGGCAGTGACCAAGCGACGCTCGTACGCGGGCGAGCCATATTGGGGACGCCCGATCGCCGGGTGGGGCAGCGAGGCGCCGCGCGTGTTGATCGTGGGGCTGGCGCCAGCCGCTCATGGCGGCAACCGCACTGGTCGCATCTTCACCGGTGACAGGTCAGGGGACTGGCTGTTCGCCTCGCTGCACCGCGTGGGCCTGGCAACGCAGCCGACGAGTGTGCACGCGGGCGACGGGCAGCAACTTGTCGAGGCCCGGATGGTCGCCGCTGTCCGCTGTGCGCCTCCCGACAACAAGCCCAATCCCGAGGAGCGGGATGCGTGCGCGCCGTGGCTCGACGCTGAGCTGGCGAAAGTCTTGCCGTCGGCGCGTGCCGTGGTGTGCCTGGGTTCGTTCGCGTGGGGCGTCGTGTGGCGGGCGCTCGCGCGCCAAGGCCTAGCCGTACCCCGGCCGCGGCCCGGGTTCGGGCATCACGTCAAGGTGCAACTCCATACGATCGCAACTGCCGGTGCCGACGATGTTCACACCACTGCCCCCGCTTCGCTGACTGTCCTAGGGTGCTACCACCCGAGCCAGCAGAACACCTTCACCGGCAAGCTGACCGAGCCGATGCTGGACGCCGTGCTCGCTGACGCCGCAGCCTGCTGACCTCGCTGTTCTGGATGGCCCACGCGCCTCGGTGCTCGGGTTAAGGACGACGCCCGCGCCGGGCCGTTATGTGAAAGTTTTCACAAGCCGTTATAGTGAGCGGAGGAAGTAGGCCCGCAGCGGCGGCGGCGTAGCCGTCTCAACGACCACACGCATGGAGCAGCCCAGCTCAGAGCCGTGCCCTGAAGAGCTGCCAGATCAGGAGTCTTGCCATGTCCACTCCGCACATCGTCGTCGCTGGCGGCGGCTACGTCGGTATGTACACCGCCCTGGGACTGCAGCGCCAGCTCCGCAAGGGCGAAGCACGCGTCACTGTCATCGAGCCACGCTCGGCCATGACCTACCAGCCTTTTCTGCCGGAGGCGGCGGCTGGGTCGTTGGAGCCGCGACATGTCGTGGTGCCGTTGCGCAGGACGCTCAAGGGTTGTCATGTGGTGACCGCCAGGGTGGGCGTTATCGACCACGCGGCTCGCAGCATCCGTGTTCAGCCGGTCGAGGGAGACCCCTATGACCTGGCGTACGACGAGCTGGTGGTCGCCCTCGGGTCAGTCGCCCGCACGTTGCCGATTCCCGGGCTCGCGCAGCATGGGATGGGATTCAAACAGATCGAAGAGGCGATCGCCCTGCGCAACCACGTGCTCGACCGCCTCGACGTGGCAGCGTCTGTGTCGGACAGCAGGACTCGACGCCGCGCGTTGACCTTTGTCTTTGTGGGAGGCGGGTACGCCGGAATCGAGGCGCTGGCAGAGATCGAGGACATGATCCGGTTTGCGACGCGCTACTACGACTCGGTCTCGCCGGAGGACCTGCGGTTCGTGCTGGTCGAGGCGTCAGACCGCATCCTGCCCGAAGTCGGTGCGGACATGGGTCGATACACCGTCGCACGGTTGCGAGACCGCGCCATCGAGGTGCGGCTGGAGACAAGGCTCGAGTCGTGCGTCGATCGCCACGTGGTGTTGTCCGACGGCGAGCAGTTCGATGCCGACACGATCGTCTGGACTGCGGGAGTCAAGGCCAATCCCATTTTGGCCACAAGCGACTTGCCGCTCGACGACAAGGGGCGGGTACGGGCCAGCACCGACCTGCGAGTCGAGGGGCTGGCCGGCGCTTGGACGGCCGGCGACAACTCCGCCGTACCCGATCTCACGCATCCCGGCGAGTTCTGCTCACCGAGCGCTCAGCACGCAGTGCGTCAGGCCAGGGTGCTGGCAGCCAACGTCGTCCGGTCGTTGCGGGGACAACCCCTCGAGGACTACAAGCACAAGCACGTCGGCTCCGTCGCGAGCCTGGGCCTCTACAAGGGCGTCGCGCAGGTGTACGGCGTCAAGCTGCGAGGCTTCCCGGCCTGGTTCATGCACCGGACTTATCACATGAGCCGGCTGCCGACCTTCAACAAGAAGGTGCGCGTGGTGCTCGACTGGACGCTGGCCCTGTTCTTCCGGCGTGACGTGGTCTCGCTCGGCTCACTGCAACACGCCCGCGACGACTTCGACCGGGCCAACACGTAGCGATCGTTGCGTTGCCTACGAT
>JACCZJ010000099.1 GCA_013696065.1 Nocardioidaceae bacterium | reverse complement strand
GCGTATCTCTCCGCCCTTGTTCGAGTCCTTGGAGTTGCTCGGGAGGGAGCGTTCGCTCGGGCGATTGGCCGCCGCCACGGCAGCGTAGATCAGCGTCTCGTTACCCATGACGACTCAGCAGCCGCAGCCGGGGATTGCCTTCCATCGCACCCTCGAACGCCCGAGTGGGGCGGGGTGGCGGTTGGTGGCCAGCGCGGCCCTCGGGGTCATGGGATTGCTGGCCATGTCGGTTGCGGGTCTGCTCGCTGTTATCGGCGCCGCTCGAGCGCTCGGCTATGACAGCTTCGCGTTCGACCTCGCAGACGGCGTCAACGCTGCCGAGCTTTTGGGGGTCAACCTCGGTTTGGCGCTGCTGATTCCCGTGTCGGGTGGGCTGGTCTGGGGGCTGTACGGCGTACGTCCTCGCTGGCTGTCGTCGCATCGCCCGAAAATGCGATGGCCATGGTTTATGTGGGCTGTTGGAGTGTCGGCCCTTGTCTGGTCGATCATCTTGGTGCTAGGCACTGCCGGAGCGTTTCTCGTCCGTTCGCAACCGGTCGACCTCGGCGTGTGGGCGTTCGTGGCGGTCGTCTTGGTGACCACTCCTCTCCAGGCTGCGGGAGAGGAGTACCTGTTTCGAGGTTTGCTCCTGCAGGCACTGGGCGCGACCCGTCTGCCCATGTGGGCCTGCTGTGTCGGCAGCGGGGCACTCTTTGCTGTGGCGCACCTCCAGTTCCAGGCGCCCTTGTTCGCCGACAGATTTCTCTTGGGCTGTGTGCTTGCCTGGTTGGCGATTCGCACGGGTGGAATCGAGGCCGGCATCGCCATCCACACCGTGAAGAATATCGCGGTTCTCGTCCCGGCTGGACTGCTCGACGAGGTCTCAGACGCGCTGGATCCCAGCGGCGTCACGTGGATCCCTCTCATCGTCGATGCAGTGCTCCTGGCGATCGCCGTGCCCTGCATGCTTGCGGCGCATCGACGGATCGTCCAGGCTCCTCCACAGGCACACCTCACCGCTTAAGGGAGCCCGAGATGGCCGATCCAGACGTACGCCGGATGTGTGCACTGCTCGAGCAGAAGCCGCGCCTGTATCACCGGTATCCCTTCCTCTACCCGCTGGCTGTGGGCGTGCACCGGGTTCAGCGCCGCGTGTTGTGGTTGCGTTCGGACGCGCTTTGGGCCACCGCGCGCCAGTCGCAGGATCTCCCTGTGCCCATCAAGGGGCATGACTCGGTGTTGTTGCGGCAGCTCGGGGAGTCGGAGATGTACCTACAGCACAACAAGGTGACGAATCTGCGCCTTGCCGCATCTCGAGTGGACGGCCTGTTGATCAGACCGGGGGAGGTCTTTTCCTTCAACAAGGTGGTCGGCAACTGCACGAGGCGCCGCGGCTACCTCGACGGGATGCGCCCTGTCACAGGGCGAGACGGTCGCCGGAGTTGGGGGTGGACTCTGTCAGTTGGCCAACACCATCCACTGGCTGGTGCTGCACTCTCCTCTGACCGTCACCGAGCGCTCCGAGCACTCGGTTGATCCCTTCCCAGACGATGGTCGGGTCGTCCCGTGGGGGGTCGGCTGCAGCATCGTTTGCAACTACGTTGACCTGCAGGTGCGCAACGACACCGAGGCGACCTTCCAGCTCCGCTTCGCCGTGAGGGACAGTCACCTCCGGGGCCGGCTAGTGGTCGAGGGCGATCTCCCTATGAGCTACGAGGTGTATGCCGCCGACGAGCACTTCTACTGGTACGGGGATGCTTTCTTCAGGGCCAACGAGCTCAGGCGACGAGTGTTGCAGGGCTCTGAAGGTCAGTGCATCGGCGACGAATTCATCCGGAGCAACTGCGCGAGAGTCAAGTACGTGCCGCAAGGTGTCGATATCCAAGAAATCAGCGTGAGGAGTCAAGGCGAGCTAGGTGCGGATTAGCCGGCCTGAGACGTTTTGGAGCCACTGCTGCGGCTCCGGTATCGTCATCCCTCGGCATTCGAAGCTGGGTGTCTGCCCTGGGGTATGGGGTAATTGGCAGCCCGACTGGTTCTGGTCCAGTTAGTCTAGGTTCGAGTCCTAGTACCCCAGCGATTAGGCTTGTCTCGGCACCGTCCGATAAAGTCTGGTCCGCTCGATGGCCCCGTTGTGTAGTGGCCTAGCACGCCGCCCTCTCAAGGCGGTAGCGCGGGTTCGAATCCCGTCGGGGCTACCATCGACCGAGCTTCTGATCTGCACGCCTGCGGGCTGGAAGCCCTCCCTTATGCCAGTAAGGCGCGACGCCAAACGGCGCATAGGCGCAGCAGTCCCGAATCCGGGCGTCGCGAATGTCCCCCGCTCTAGGTTGCGGCGATAACGGCTCCAGCGGCTGTGATGCTTGCGGCATACAGCACGAGCCGGGAGCGCCCACTGTGTGGGTCGCTACGCCTCCGTAGAGCGACCTTCAAGCCAATGATGGCGGCAACCACCAAGACGACCGAGCGCATCCGTACATCGCTAGGGGGCGGCAGGAACAAAGGTCCGACACTCGCCAGAAATCGTTCGATCATGACGAGTACGCCGTACTCAGCGAGGAAGTCGAGGATGGTTGAAGCGAGCCCAAAAGCAACTGTCTCGGCGGGACGCCGCAGGGATGATGAGGCCTCCATGAGGCTAGTAACGATACAGCTGAGCGGCTGTGCAGCCGTTCTGCCTCAGTGTTCCCTGCGCTCGACTATCAGCCCCTCAACTTGATGGCCGCCCTGGATCGGCTAGGCGCCAACGGCACTTGACGTAGTCAGGTCGGTGGTGTCCGATTCCCGCGAGTTTTCGGTGGTATCAGGAAGCTACGTTGGGGGCATGACGCCGTACGCCGACCCCGCCCACGCAGATCGCTGCTATCGCGCAGTGGTCGGTAAGGACCGCCGCTTCGACGGAGTTTTCTACACCGGCGTCCGGACGACCGGGATCTACTGCCGGCCGTCGTGTCCCGCCGTGACACCCCGTCGCAAGAACGTCGAGTTCTTCCCGACGGCCGCAGCGGCGCAGGGGGCTGGCTTCCGCGCTTGTCGACGGTGTCGTCCCGACCTGACCCCCGGTTCGCCGGAGTGGGACATCAACGCCGACGTGTCCGGACGCGCCATGCGGATGATCGCCGATGGTGTTGTGGAGCGCGAAGGTGTCGACGGACTTGCCTCGCGCACTGGCTACTCGACCCGTCACCTGAACCGAGTCCTCACGCAACAACTTGGCGCTGGGCCGCTCTCGCTCGCACGGGCGCAGCGCGCGCACACCGCACGCATCCTCATCGAGACGACTGAGATGGCCTTGACGGATGTGGCGTTCGCTGCTGGATTCTCGAGTGTGCGGCAGTTCAACGCGACCATGCAGGGGGTCTATGCGGCTACGCCGACCGCGCTCAGAGCGAGTCGGCCCGTGGGTCATTCCAAGGAGGCCAAGGCGGCCGGCGTCGT
>JACCZJ010000088.1 GCA_013696065.1 Nocardioidaceae bacterium | reverse complement strand
GGCTTATCCAGACCGACCCTTCACCAGTCGCCTCAGGCGGCGAGGGCGAAGTCAGTGCGATTAGCTTTAGCACTTATGGTTTCCAAGGATCGTTAACGAGATAACCCTGGGTCCTCGGCTCGCTTCTCTTGGCTTCAACGACCAAAGTCGAAACCGTTCAGCCCCTTTTGAGTTGTACGCCGTAAGGCTACCTGGTTCAACCGACAACCCGCACCAGAGATGCCCACGTCGTCGCCGAGGCAGCGGCCTCCTCCCGCGTGCGGTGCGTGACTCTACCCGTGATCGAGGAGCCACGCGTGGACGTCGCCAACCCTGGCGAGCAGGCTCAGGTGCCCCTCGTCAGGCAAGAGCTGAGCAGTCGACACACCAACCTGGCCCGCGAGCCACCGACCGTGTGGGAAGGGCACCATCAGGTCTTGCTGGCCTTGCACGAGGAGCACTGGGACTCCAATCGAGCTGAGCTCGAAGCCCCAGGGGGATACGAAGGCCAGGTCGTCATCAAGCCATCCTTCGTAGCCACCGCCCAACCCCTCGACCATCGCAGCCCACAAGAACTCCGCGACATCGCCGGTCAGCGCCACTCGGTCGACGTCCGGGAGGAGGCTCGCCAGCGCTTCACGTAGTCCCTCGGCCGACGCAGACATGAGCTCGCTGCGCTGCGCTGCCAGGTAGGCACGCAACGCCGTCTCTGACTGAGTTGCAGCCCCAAACTCGTCTAGGTTGTCTTGGCCCATCCCGTGGAGGAAGTCCAGCCCGTCCGCGTCGTACGGCGCTATGCCCGCCACCGACGCCGCAGCAAACACACGCTCGCCCGGCAGCGCGGCACAGGCGAGAGCGTGCGGACCACCCCCTGACATGCCCCACGTGTAAAACCGGTCTACCCCGAGGGCGTCAGCCAAGTGAGCGACGTCTTTGGCCACGTCCGAGATCGCGCGACCCCGATGCCGGTCGGAACCGCCGTAGCCGGGCCGGTCGAAGCCGACCAGCCGGATACCGCGCTCATACGCGTCAATGCTCCAGGCACCTGCCAGCAGGCCAGACATCGGCGTCCCATGGTGATAGACGACCAGTTTCCCGCGTGGATCCCCAGCCTCGTGCACGCGCAGACGACGACCATCCGGCAGAGTGAGGTCGAAGTCACGGGCCTCGGCAACAGCAGGACTCATTCCAGCAGGCTAGCGGTGTCCCAGTCCGGATTCCGGGGGGTGTCGCGCCTGGTGACTGGAATGTGGTTGCCCCACGACCGCAATCCAGTCACGTTCGACCTCAGCCGCGACAGGCGATGCGCTCGGCTCCAGCCCAGGCGACTCCGGGATTGGCTAGAAGCCCTTAGCCTGGCGGCCGAACTCGCGTGTCGCCTCACGCTGCGCGTCACGAGTGGCGATCGACTGCCGCTTGTCGTAGGCCTTCTTGCCCTTCGCCAGCGCGATCTCAACCTTGGCTCGACCGTCCTTGAAGTACATCGACAGCGGGACGATGGTCAGGCCTCTCTCATTGACCCGTCGCGCGATCTTGTCGATCTCATGACGATTGAGGAGCAGCTTTCGCTTCCGCCGCGGGGTGTGGTTGTTCCATGTGCCCTGCAGGTACTCAGGGATATGGGCCCCGTGGAGCCAGACCTCGCCACCGCTGATTTCGGCGAACCCATCGATAAGGGAGGCGCGACCGGAACGCAACGACTTCACTTCGGTGCCCGTTAAGACGAGCCCCGCCTCAAAGGTGTCCTCGATCTGATAGTCGTGGCGCGCTTTGCGGTTTTGGGCGATCATCTGACGCCCGCGCTCCTTGACCATGCCTCACATTCTCCCCCACGGAGGCGCCGGCCCGGAAATCGTTTACAGCCAGCGGAGCGGATCTACTGTGGCGCCGTTGACATAGACCATGAAGTGCATGTGGCATCCGGTCGAGTAGCCAGTCGTACCGGCGTAGCCGATCAGCTGACCCTTGGTCACCGGTTCACCGGGGCGGACAAGCAAGGAGTTCATGTGGTTGTACGACGTCGCGAGGCTTACACCGGCTACATATCCGTGATCGATGATGATCCGATTGCCATAGCCACTGTTGAAGTAAGCGTCTAGCACCCGGCCGTCGGCTGCCGCGTAGACCTCAGAGCCACAGGCGGCAGCGAGATCCAACCCGTCATGCAGTTTGGTGACCTTGAGGATGGGGTGCAGGCGCATGCCGTAGAGGGAGGTGACGGAGGTGCTCTCACCCGGGTAGGCCAAGATGCCGCTGTCGTCCACTGGCGCTGGTGGAGCGCCCGGTTGAACGTCCTGCGGGGTAGCGGGCGGGGTGGCGTCGCGCTCGGACTGGCGCTCGGATTGGCGCTGAGCCTGGCGCTCGGACTGGCGCTGAGCCTGGCGCTCGGCTCTGCGCTCGGCCAAAATCAGCAGCATCTGCTCGATCCGGTCACGCTCGCGCTCGAGCTTCCCCAGTCTCTTCAGCTCGTTGAGCTTGGCTGCCGCCACCCGGTCCTGCTCGGCGCTGAGGGTCTGAACTTGCAGCGCGACCGCCTGTTCTGCTTGGGCCGCCTCGGCTTGGAGTGTCAATTTGTTTGCCAGATGCTCTGCCGCGAGTAGCCGGCTCTCGCGCACGGACCGCTTCGTCTCGAGCACCCGATCCTGCGTCAGTGCGAGCAAAACCTCCTGTGCTTGCAGCTCCTGCAATGCCATCGACTCTTTGTTGACGACCGTGTCTATGTCTTGGAAGCTGTCGACGGCCTCCTCGGCGCTCTGGGAGTCGAACGCGACCTCAAGGCTCGAGAGGCCGATGCCACCAGACTGGTAGTTGGAGACCGCATAGCTGGCTAGTGAACCCCGCGACGCTCTCACGTCCCGCCGGCCTGATGCGAGGTCGCTGCGAGCATTCTGTAGACGGATCTGGGCGTTCTGCAGTTGGACCTGCATTTGTTGGTCGTCCAGCTCAGCCTGGGCCACCTGCCGCTGCAGGCTGGCAAGAGAGGAACGCGCAGCCGAGAGGTCGGCTTCAGCGCGGTCAAGGAGTCGTTGCGCGCGCACCAGCTCCGTCGAAATTTCGTGGACTTCCGTCGCCGCCTCGTCGATACGGGTGTCGACCGCATGTTGACGCTGGCGCAGCTCGTCGTCATCTTGTCCCGCCACACTCGCCGACGGACTAGCGAGGCTGGCGACCACGGATGGGGCCACGAGTGCGATGAACGCGCCCACGCGTAGGCGCCCGGCGTAACCCAGGGGGACGATTCGGGCCAAAATGGGGACCTTCACGGGGAGTGTTCGACGAATGCAGTTATCAAACTGTAACCCACGAGGGTTACACCCTGAGGTATTTGCGGGTCAACACGAGGGTGGGGACGATCGCCACTGACAAGGCGATGACGGTGATCACACCCATCGCCATATACGCGGCGTCCATGTCGACCCACCCCCAAAAGCGAACCTCGCGCTCCAGCCACGGGACGAACTGCAGCATCACCAAGAGCAGAGAACCGCAGGCGAGAGCGGCCCCTATGAGAGCTGAGAAACAGATTTCCAGCAGGAACGGCAGCTGAATGTAGATGCTTGAGGCGCCGACCAGTCGCATGATGCCGATCTCACGCCGGCGCGCCATCGCCGCCAACCGAATCGTGTTGGACACCTGCAGAATCGAGGCAACGATCAGGAGGCCCGCACCCCCGAGCGCCAGCCGCTGCAGCATCGTGAGCGTGTCGTAGACAGGGTCCAGCTGCTCTCGCAGGTTGACGACTTGTTCGACCCCCGGCACCCTCTGCACCTGTCTCAGCAGCTCGGCGTCGTCGTTGGGTGAGGCGAGGGTGGCCCAATAGGCCGTCGACATGTCTGACACCGTGAGCTCCTCGGCGATCGACGATTCGTTGCCATCTTGGTCGGAGTAGCGTGCTACGAAGCCCTCAAAGGCCTCCTGCCGAGTTTCGTAGCGAAACTTCGACACGTAATCGCTGTCACGCAGCGTCTGCTGGACCGCCAGCTCCTGATCCCTTGTCGCCTCACCCTCGATGCAGGTGGGTGTTTGCGAGTTCTTGGCGCAGAACACGACCTTGACTTCGAGACGAGATCCTAACTCGTCTTCGATCACGCCGATCTGCGACCTGATGAGCAGACCCAGCCCGACCAGGGTCAGAGAAATCCAAATCGTCAAGATGACCGCTAACGTCATCGACACGTTTCGCTTGAGACCGTTGCCGAACTCAGAGGCGACATACCTCAGTTGCATGGGTGCTGGACTCCTCTCAGCGGTCGCGGGAAGGCAGCGTCGTACGGCAACATCGGTGCGCGCCGCCCTCGGCCGATCCGCACGCCTTGGGAGCGATCAACTCTGATATCCATAGACACCACGCGACTGGTCGCGGACCACCTTGCCGGCTTGCAGTTCGATCACGCGTAGACGCATCTGGTCGACGATGCTGGAGTCGTGGGTGGCCATCATCACGGTGGTGCCGGTCCGGTTGATCCGATCAAGCAGCTTCATGATGCCCACAGACGTGGTCGGATCGAGATTCCCGGTCGGTTCATCGGCGATCAAGATCATGGGTCGGTTGACGAACGCCCGTGCAATGGCGACCCGTTGCTGCTCACCGCCTGACAGCTCATCCGGTCGACGTTGGCCTTTGCCGTCAAGCCCGACCATTTCGAGCGTCTCCGGCACCAGTTCGCGGATGATGGACTTGGGTTTGCCGATCACTTGCAAAGCGAAGGCGACATTCTCGGTCACGGTCTTGTTCGGCAACAGCCGGAAGTCTTGGAAGACGGTGCCGATTTGGCGCCGAAGACCCGGCACCTTCCAGCCCGCGAGGCGGTTGATTTCCTTGCCGGCGACGAAGACGCGGCCTCGCGTAGGACGGGCCTCGCGCAGGACGAGACGTAGGAAAGTCGACTTCCCGGAGCCAGAGGGCCCGACCAAGAACACGAACTCGCCCTTGTCGATGGTGACGTTCACGGTGTCCAGGGCGGGGCGATACTGGGTCTCGTAAGCCTTGGTGACTTCTTCGAACCGGATCACTGGCCCGAGTCTAGGGGACAGCTCTCGGTGCACTGCGTACGTCGGGGCTTCGGCGTGCCCTGACAGACTCACCGCATGCATGCAGGATCGTCTCGTATCTCCTTGGCGCCCAAGGGCATTGGCCGGACGAAACGATCAGTCGCCGCAGTGTTCGCCGTCAATGGGTTCGCGCTCGGCTCGCTGCTGTCTCGTGCTCCGGGTATCAAGTCTGGCCTCGACCTCGATGCGTCCTCGCTCGGATTGCTCTTCGTGTGTATGGCGATCGGCTCGCTCGCAGCACTGCCCGCCTCCGGCCCGGTGGTGCATCACCTCGGCGCCGCACGGACAGTCGCCGGAGGGGCGGTCATGGAGACTGCCGGGCTGCTGCTCGGCGCGCTCGGGGTGGGCCTCGGCTCGGTTGCGGTCACCGGCCTGGGTCTGGTGGTGATGGGCTTTGGCAACAGCTTGTGGGATGTGGCGATGAACGTCGAGGCCGCCGATACCGAACGCCGGCTCGGGCGCACCGTCATGCCGAGGTTTCACGCCGGCTGGAGTGTCGGCAGCGTTGCTGGGGCGGGATTGGGCGCGCTGTGCGCGTCGTTCGGCGTTGGGGTGACCCCCCAGTTGGTGGCCACGGCGGCAATCATCATGCCCATCGTCGTGCTCGCAGTCAGGTCATTTCGACCGGTCGAGGAGCCATCGGCTGACTCGCGATCGGCAGGCTCGAAGTCCTCCCTCCTTGAGGCTTGGCGTGACCGCCGCACCCTGACAGTGGGGCTGATGATGCTTTCCTTCGCCTTCACGGAGGGAGTCGCCAACGACTGGCTGGCCGTGACGTTGGTGGAGGACTTCGACAGCTCCGAGACGGTCGGCGCGATGGGATTCGGTGTCTTCGTCGTGGCTATGACGGCGAGCCGACTGATCGGCGGAAGCGCCACTGACCGATGGGGACGCGTCGCCGTGCTGCGAGGCACAGCACTACTCGCGGCGAGTGGGGTGGCGTTGGTGATCCTTGCCCCTCTGGCTTGGGCATTCGTCGGCGCCTTCTTGTGGGGGATGGGCGCCGCTCTCGGCTTTCCCGTCGGGATGAGCGCTGCCGCAGACGACTCGACGAGGGCCGCCCTGCACGTGTCCGTGGTCGGATCGATCGGCTACACCGCGTTTCTCGCCGGTCCACCCCTCGTCGGATTCCTCGGCGATGCGGTAGGAATTCGCGATGCGCTGTATGTCGTCATGGTGGCCCTCGTGTTGGCCTTCATGACTGCTGGCGCAACTCATCGCGTTGCTAGCCTCAGCCAGGGCACCGACCGACCGGCGACCGATCTGACGAACAAATCAGCTTGAGCTGTCTCCGACTCCTGAGCGCCGCCAGCGGATGCCCGCCTCGATGAAGTCGTCGATCTCGCCATCGAGAACGCTCGACGGGTTGCCCTCTTCGTGATCTGTGCGCAAGTCCTTGACCATCTGATAGGGGTTGAGGACGTAGTTGCGCATCTGATCGCCCCACGAGGCGGCCACGTCGCCGCGGATCTCGTCGAGTGTCGCTTTTTCCTCGATCCGTTTGAGCGCCAGGAGTTTGGCCTTCAAGATCACCATGGCGGTGTTCTTGTTCTGCAGCTGGCTCTTCTCGTTCTGGACTGCCACCACGAGAGCGGTGGGCAGGTGAGTAAGGCGCACCGCCGAGTCTGTGGTGTTGACGCTTTGGCCACCGGGACCCGACGAGCGGAAGACGTCGACTCGCAGATCCTCTTCGGGGATGTCGATTTCGTCGGTCTGCTCGATCACCGGCACCACCTCGACGGCGGCGAAGGAGGTCTGGCGGCGACCCTGGTTGTCGAACGGGGAGATCCGAACCAGCCGGTGAGTCCCCTGCTCGACACTCAAGGTGCCGTAGGCATAGGGGGCTCTGATCGCGAAGGTGGCCGACTTGATGCCGGCTTCCTCGGCATACGAGGTGTCGTAGACCTCCGTGCCGTGGCCGTGGCGCTCGGCCCAGCGCAGATACATCCGCATCAACATCTCGGCCCAGTCAGCTGCGTCGACTCCGCCAGCGCCGGACCGGATCGTCACCAGGGCATCGCGCTCGTCGTATTCGCCTGCGAGAAGGGTCCGCACCTCGAGGGCTTCGATTGACTTCGCCAGCCGGTCAAGCTCCGTATCTGCTTCCTGGCCTGCGGCGTCGTCGGATTCCTCCTGGGCGAGCTCCACCAAAACCTCGACGTCGTCGAGGCGCGCGCGGATCGCGGACACCCGCTCGACCTCCGACTGCAGCCTCGACAGGCGTCCGGTCACTCGCTGCGCGTTCGCCTGGTCGTCCCACAGGTCCGGGGCAGCGACCTGCTCGCCCAAGTCGGCGATCTCTTCGCGCATCGAGTCGAGATCAAGCACCTGCTCGATACTGCTCAGCGTCGCATTGAGCTGCTTGATGCGCTCGGAGAAGTCAGGTCCAGCCACGGACGCAAGGGTACGCGCTGGCGAAGGAGGGCGATGCTCGCGTTAGCGCGACGAGCTGGTCCAGCGGCCGTCGTTGCCTGGCTGGGCGCTCGACGGGTCGTCCGCTGAGCTCTCACTGCGCACTTGCGGCGCCGTGTCGGCCTGGGGATCGGCCCCGCCAGGCTCAGCTCGCCGCGGGTCACGGTTGGGCGCGTTCGGCACCTGTTCCGGATCGTCATGGATGCGCTCGGCGACATCGGCGTCGTCGATCTGCTCCTCCGAGGGGACCCCAACTTGTTCTATCGGCTTGTCAGTCATGGAGGCGGTGTACCCAACCACGCGACACTCCACGCATCAGTCCGTCTCCCAGGAGAAGAAGCGGCTGGCGATCAAGAGCACCACCGTCGCGAAGCCCAGCAAGATCGCGATCGGAATCAGGGCGGCTTCGGGGCCCTTGCCCCTCACCATCACGTCGAGCATGCCGTCGTTCAGGTATCTCAGCGGCAGCGTGTGAGACACCACGTCCAACCATCTCGGCGCACCATCCAACGGAAAGAACGACCCGGACAAGAAAGCCATCGGCAGTACGAAGATATTGGCCAGCGAAGTGGCACCTTCGACCGTGTTGGAGACGGCGCCTGCGAGCAGCCCCAGCGCCATGAACGACAGGGTGCCGCAGACGAGCAACGGCACAGCCATCCACCATGATCCGGCGAGCTCGAGTCCGAACAACGCCACGGCGAGTCCCACAAAGATCACCATCTGCACCATCGCGATGAGCACGGTGACGCCGATCCTGGCGACCACGAGGGACCTGGTCGAAACCGGCGCCAGTCTCAGTCGGCGCAGGAGTTTGGTGCTGCGCCAGCCCACCAAGGTGGCCGCAGCGCCGAAGGTGGCGCTGGTGGCTATCGCCCACCCCAAGAGGCCAGGAGTCACGAACTGGATGGTCTGCAGGGATTCGTCCTCGACCCGCTCGCTGGTGTACGTGAACATCGGGACCATGCCGGTGGCAGCCATATTGGCGGTCTGGACGAAGGACTGCAGAGTGCCTTGCGCTACCGAAGACTGAACCCGGTCGGCATCGCTGTAGTGCACGACGATCTCTTTGCCGCGTTGCTCGACGGCCACAGCCGAGTCACCGTCACGCACGCGATCGAGAGCGTCTTGCACATCGTCGACTTTCGTCACCTCGAAGGCATCGTCGAACGCGTCGCGCGTCGCTTGCGGCATCTGGTCGATCAAGGAGACGTTGCCCACTTGCGTCAGTTCGAGCTTGCTCTGGGACTGATCGGAAAAGATGCCGCCGAACAGGACCAGGAACATCAAAGGGAAGAAAACGGTGAAGAAGACGGCCTGCTTGTCGCGCAGATAGCCCTTCAGGATCGCTACAGACAAGCTGCGAAAGGCGCTCACGCCCGATACTCGCGACCAGTGCGGGTCAAGAAGACGTCCTCGAGTGTCGCGCCTCGCACCTGCAGTCCGGTCAAGGCCCCGCGTCGCGCCAGATCGGACATCACAGCCGCCGGGTCTCGAGTGGTCATCGTCAACGACGAATCATCGGCGCTGGCAGCGTCGACGCCGTCGACCTGACGGGCGTCGGCCAAGGCCAGGACATTCGGTGCAATGCTGATGCGAACCGCGGCATCCAGGGCACGGATGAGTGCCGTCGGCGAGTCGAGCTCCAGGATGCTTCCCTTGTCCATGATCGCGACTCGGTCGCACAGCATCTCGGCCTCGTCCATGTAGTGGGTGGTGAGCACGACGGTGCGGCCGTCGTCGTTGAGGGAGCTCAGGAGGTCCCAGAGGTTGCGCCGCGCCTGCGGGTCAAGTCCAGCGGTCGGCTCGTCCAGGAAAACCACTTCAGGCTCGTGCACCAACGCGCACGCGATCGAGAGCCGCTGCAACTGACCGCCGGACAGCTTCGACGTCTGGGTGTCGCCCTTGTCGTCGAGGCCCACTCGCGCAAGCCAGGCATCACCCGACGTCGTCCCCACGCCATACAACGAGGCAAAGGTGCGGATCTGCTCGCGCGCGGTCAGCCGCTCGAAAAATGCGGACGCCTGGAGTTGTACGCCGATCCGTGGCAGCAGCTCCCGGTTGCGAGGCCAAGGCGATCGGCCGAGCAGCGAGACACTTCCGCTGTCGGGCGACCTGAGGCCCTCGATGATCTCGAGCGTGGTGGTCTTGCCAGCACCGTTGGGGCCGAGGATGCCGAAGAACTCCCCCGTGCCCACCCCGAAGCTCACCCCGTCGACGGCTCTGAGATCGCCGTAGGTTTTGCGCACGTCATCGATCACGATGTTGCTCGCGGATGGCCTGGCAGTCATGCGGTCATGCGGTCGCCCCGGTCACGCCGTCAGCATAGTTCGGAACACCCGCAAGGCCACCGACAATCGCGCCAGGTCCGCGTCGTCGTCAGCGAGAATGTCATCAAGGGTCACGGTGGCCCGGCTGAGCACAACCGAATCTGCTGCCTCCCACTCGGCGATCCGGGTTTCGGGCGAGGCGGCGGGTTGGGTCGAGGCCAGCACCTGCGCGGTGAGAGCGGCATGCACTGCATAAAAGTCGTCACGCAACGAAGCCCGCGCCATTGTCTGCCAACGATCCTCTCGGGGCAGCTCGGCAATCTTGGCCGCCAGCTGACTGAGGCCAAGACGCTCCGCCAACGTCGCATGCAGCCGAGCCACCTCTATGGCGTCAAGACCGTCTCGTTGAGCGATCTCGACGACCTCCAAGCCGGCATACGCGAACGGCAAGCTGGCAACGCGGGTCGCGAGATCTTCGGCAACGCCCCTCCCCACCAACTGCTCCCGGCGCGCCTGGAACTCGTCAGCCTGTACGCCGACCAGCAAGCTGGGCAGCGCACTCATCACCCGTTGGATATCGGCGCTGAAATGCTCAGCAGTGGCCTCGGAGTCGAGTGGCGGTCGGCGGTTGTTGACCATCCACCGAGTCGCCCTTTCGATCAAGGCCCGGACCGAGAGCCGCATGTCTGTCTGGACGTCAGCTGGTATCTGGTTGTCGAGCTCGCAGATCTGATGAATCAGCTGGCCGGCATCGTAGATGCTTTGGCAGACGAGGTGTGCCCGAGCCAGCTCCTCGACACTGGCGCTCGTTTCCTGACTGAGCCGGTGGAAGAACGTGATGCCGGCGGAGTTGACCATGTCGTTGACGATCTGGGTGACGATGATCTCCCGACGCAGCGGGTGAGCATCCATCCCGGCGCGGTACTTCTGGCGCATCTTGCTAGGGAAGTATCGATAGAGGGCGCCGCGCATGAAGGGGTCGTCGGGCAGCTCCGTCGCGAGCAGCTGCGCGGCCAGCACGATCTTGGTGTAGGCGAGCAACACAGACAGCTCGGGCGCGGTCAGGGCGACTCCAGCGGCTTGGCGTGAGGCGAACTCCTTATCGCCGGGCAGGAACTCGATCTTGCGGTCGATGAGCCCCCGGCGTTCGAGACGGCGAATCCACGACTCATGCACGTGCATGAGAGGCTTGGCTCCCGCGGCGGCACTGGCCAGAGCCAGATTCTGCCCATAGTTGTCGGCGAGGACCAGGTCGGCGACCTCGTCGGTCATCGAGGCCAAGAGAGAATTACGCTGCTTTTCGGTGATGTCTCCGGCGGCCATGACCCGGTCGAGCAGGATCTTGATGTTGACCTCGTGGTCGGAGGTGTCGACACCGGCTGAGTTGTCGATGAAGTCGGTGTTGATTCGCCCACCATTTTGCGCGTACTCGATCCTGCCCCGTTGCGTCAACCCGAGGTTGCCCCCCTCTCCCACCGCCTGGCAACGCAGGTCCTGCCCATTGACCCGGATAGCGTCGTTTGCCTTGTCGCCTACCTCGGCGTGTGTCTCGTTGGCAGCCTTGACGTAGGTGCCGATTCCGCCATTCCACAACAAGTCGACTGGCGCCCGCAGGATTGCCTGCAGCAACTCGGCAGGCGTCATCGAGCCAACCGAGGAGTCCAGCTCCAACGCCTCGGAGACCTGGGGCGTGATCGGTATGGACTTCAGGGTCCGGGGGAAGACGCCGCCTCCCGCCGAGATCAGCGACGCGTCGTAGTCCGCCCAGCTCGAGCGAGGCAGCCCGAACAGCCGGCGCCTTTCGGCATACGACGTCGCCGCGTCGGGAGACGGATCGAGGAAGATGTGGCGGTGGTCGAAGGCAGCGACCAGCCGAACGTGTTCACTCAGGAGCATGCCGTTGCCGAACACATCGCCGCTCATGTCGCCGATACCGACACACGTGAAATCCTGGGTTTGGCAGTTGATGCCGCGCTCGCGGAAGTGTCGTTGCACCGACACCCAGGCGCCTCGTGAGGTGATCCCCATGGCTTTGTGGTCGTAACCCACAGATCCACCGGAGGCGAATGCATCACCGAGCCAGAAACCGTAGTCCTTGGCCAGGCCGTTGGCGATGTCTGAGAAGGTGGCTGTGCCCTTGTCTGCAGCGACGACGAGGTAGCTGTCTTCGGAGTCGTAGCGCACCACCTGCGTCGGTGGCACCGGCTCGCCGGCAACCAAATTGTCAGTGATGTCGAGCAAACCACTGATAAACGTCTTGTAGCAAGCCACGCCTTCTGCCAGCCAAGC
>JACCZJ010000054.1 GCA_013696065.1 Nocardioidaceae bacterium | reverse complement strand
GCACTGCTGAGCAGGTGATGCCACTGGAACAGCTGATGAAGGACAATGCCGTCGGTGAAGCCCCCCAAACCAACACCAAGAAGCAGACTGGGCAAGCGGCTCAGCGGGGGCCCAGGCGAGGCTGTCTCACGTGGATACGACACAGCAGGGCCTTACCCGGCAAGCTGCGGAGCTAACGGCCAGGCCGATTCCCGGCTGGCAGTCCTCCAGAGCACTGAGTGTCGGGTGGATCAGCGTCGCGATGAGTTGCTGCGGCCGATCTGCTCGAATCCCGCGACGAGCAGGACAACAGCGGCGTACACGAGGAGCGCGAGCACGAGATTGAACATGCCGACCACGAGCAGCAAACCGTCGCAGTGATACCTGGGTGCGGGTACCCTGACTCATCCGGAACGCAGATGTCAGCTACTGCACGTGGAATGACGTGTCGCCTTGCGGTCCCTCTTCGGTGACCTCGACGCGCTCGACGTGCGCTTGCTCCGGACCGCTGCGGCACCAGTCACACATTGCCTCCACGGCATCCGATTCACCTTCGAAGGTGGCTTCGACGGTGCCGTCGGGGGCGTTGAGCACCCAACCAGCAACGCCCAGCTTGCTCGCCTCGGTCCGGCAAGAGTCACGGAAGAAGACGCCCTGCACCCGACCGTGGATCTTCACATGGCGGCGGATCATTCAACACCTTCTTCTGCCGAGGCCAACTCAAAGCGTGGCTGGCTCACGCTGGCGGACTTGTCGTTGAGGCACGGGCCAACCGTGCTGATGGTTTCCGGTGGCGAGCGCCGCCAGCCAGACACCGCCAACCCCCACAATGGCGCCGCCGAAGGCATCGGCCAGATAGTGCCATCCCAGGTAAACGGTGGAGAGCACGGTCAGGAAAAGAAATGACCACAGTGCGATGCGAGCCCAGAGATTAAGTCGCAGCAACTGGGCGATGACACAGATCGTCACCGTGATCCCCACGTGCAGCGATGCGAAGGCCGCGATGGTCTGGACTGCGTCGGTGGCCCACGGGTCCGACAGGACTTCTGCTCGCTCAGTGATCATGACGTCCTGGACGCTGGTGACCGCCGTGTGTGCTAACCCGGTGAAAAGCTGGGGCTGGGCATAGATCGGGCCGACGGTCGGAAAGATGAAGTAGCTGACCGCTCCCAGCATCCAATCCGCCGCGACTGCCGTGACTAGCCAGGAGCCACCGGAAACGTTGCGCGACCACACCAAGGCTGCCGCAAGGGTGCCCGGGACGACTGCCACCCAGGCCAGGTAGATAAACGAGAAGAAGTGAGCCGCCCAACCGGTGCCCAGCAGCTGATGCAAGAGAGTGGCCGGGTCATGGCCGAAGAACATGGCTCGATCCATCGTGGCGAAGGCGTCGTCGAAAAGGTCGTGGTTGACGAAAGGAACGTAGCTCTTGAGGTTCCGGAACGCGACGTAGGTGAGATACCAACTGCCCAGCCCGAGCAATGCAAAGCGGATGTGCTCGAGCGGCCATCGCTCGCGGGTCACGACTCGGAACTGGTGTCCGATGCCACCCCACGAGCCGGCCCGCCGCGCGCGATGAAAGGCCCTCGGGAGCACATCGGTGAGGTAGCCCAACGCCAAGATGATAGGGAGCCGGACGTACGTTGGGCCGACCAAGCTGTCGGGATCGCGGAAGGGCAGATCTTCGACGACGGCGACACTGAGTGCCGCCACCGTCATGGCGATGGCGAGCCCCGTGGCCACCCCGAAGCGTTCCTTCCACACGCCAGGAAGCGTAACCGAGGATGCTCAGATGCCGGCGAACCCCAACGCGTCGGGGCTGGTCGTCAGACCCGCTGATGGAGCAGCAACGGCAGCACTTTGTCCGCCCCGGCCTCGAGGAGCTTGGCTGCGGCCACGGTGATCGGCCAGCTCGTGGAAGATGCGTCGACCACGAGCAGGACCGCGGCGCCTTTTACCCGCTGGCTGCAGAGCCCATCAAGCACCAGGTTCTGTTGCCACCACGCGGCCTCCTGACCTGAATTGAGATCGCGTATGCCGGATGGCTCCTTGGCTACCGAGACCTCAGCCCGGCCCAGCTTGCCGACTTTGGCCAGGTGTTCGGCGACCACATCGGCGGCACTCGCCATGCCGCCCACGGCGGCGAGGCTGACCACCACCTCCGGGCGACGCTCCCAAGATGTTCGCCAGCCCTTCAGCGCGGCGACACTGGCTTCGCACAGGAGAGGCAGGGCTTCCTCGTCCCCTGCCGCGAGCCTCGCCAACGTCTCTCGCCACTCGGGCGCGTCGGCGAAGATCAAGATTCGACCCGTCTCCGCAAGCAGGTGGGCAGGGATGCGGCCACGCGTCACGAATTCACCCCCCGGCCACATCTTGCGAGGCGCCAGCTCATGTGTCTCGCCACGCAGCAGGCGGGTCACGGTGGTCACGGCATCGCTCGTCGGCCGGCTGGACAAGGTCTCCGGCAGGCCTTGTCGACATACCGAGCAGCGGCCGCAGAGAGCCGCCGTTTCGTCATCGAGAGATTCTTGAAGCAGCTGCATGAGACACGACTCGCCGCGGGTGTAGCGACGCATGATGTCTGCTTCGCGGCGGCGCGTGGCCACGACCGACTCATAGTGAGCGGTGTCGTACTCCCATTCCACCGGCAAGCGCGCCCAGCCAGTCTCGACTCGCTCCACTACAC
>JACCZJ010000048.1 GCA_013696065.1 Nocardioidaceae bacterium | reverse complement strand
GTCTTCGGCCTGAGCCAACTGCTGGGCATCGAGTACCGCCCGGCGCTCGCCGACCTGCCCGACCAGCGGGGATGGCGCATCGATGCCGACGCCGACTACGGGGCGCTCAACACCCTCGCCCGGAGCCGGATCGACCTGGACCGGGTGCGGCGGCACTGGCCCGACATCCTCCGGGTGGTGGGCTCCATCTTCACCGGGGCGGTGCGGGCCTACGACGTCGTGCGGATGCTCCAGCGCGATGGCCACCCGACCCCGCTCGGCGAGGCGATCGCCTCCTATGGGCGCATCTTCAAGAGCCTGCACATCCTGACCTACGTCGACGACGAGACCTACCGCCGCAACATCAAGGGCATCCGCAACCTCCAGGAGGGCCGCCACTCCCTCGCCGCCGCGATTTTCCACGGCAAGAAGGGCGAGTTGTACCAGCGCTACCACAAGGGCATGGAGGACCAGCTCGGCGCCCTCGGCCTGGTGCTCAACTGCGTCGTGCTCTGGAACACCTTCTACATCGACGCCGCCCTGGGCCAGCTACGAGCACAGGGCCAGCCGGTTCTCGACGAGGACGTCGCCCGGCTGTCGCCGTTCGTGCGTCACCACATCAACGTCCACGGCAAGTACTCGTTCCTGCTTCCCGAGCTGCCGGGCGGGCTGCGGCCGTTGGGAGACTCCGAGTCCGACGATGGTGAGGAGCAGTTCGCATGACGTCAGCGAGCCTGATGGCCATCCGGCTTGTCCAAGGGCACACCCTCCGGCCCGCGAGATAGCACCGACAGGCGATCGGCGACGATCCCGATCTGGCGTTGCAGTACGCTTCACCTTTGGTGATGGGTGCTCGGGTCGGTGGATGGCTCGCAGTCGGCGTGAGCGTGGCGTTGCTCGGCGTGGTTCTCGTCCGCGATGTCGGTCTGAACGTCCTCAACGGCTGGACGATCGTTCTGGCCGCCGCTGGGGGCCTGATCGCCATCACCCGTGACGGGCGAGCTGCGCGGCTGACGGCTTTCGCGCTGGTGCTCCTCGCCGCGCTCCCGGCGCTCGTCGGCGGTTTTGCTCTGCTCTACATACCGTCCCTCGTCCTGATCTTCCCTCTCCATCTGGAGGGGGTCGGTCGCGAGCGGGGGATCACAAACGCCTGACGAACGGGGTCGATCACCTCACATCCCCTACTTGGTCGCCGCTCGGGCGATCTTCACCCAGCGTTTCGCCGCGGTGCTCATCGAACGCGGCGGTCGACATCAAGGGGAGCGCCCGTGTGAACGAACCGGTGACCCAGCCGGCGGAGTACAAAGGCCCCCGCTGGGGAGACGTGATAATGGTCTATTATCCGGTACATCAGCCGGTCGACGCGTTGTGAAGTGGATCGCTTAATGGCGCTGGTCTGAGGTCGATTGATGGCGGAGTTGGCCGGTGACCAACGCCTCTCGACGACCCGCGGTGCCGGTCAGCGCCTGCCGCGAAGACACATGCCAGCGACGACTCGGGTGTGGGCAACGCGGCCAGGATCTCAGGCTTACCTGTTCGTCATCGGCGACGAGCTGCCTATCGGAGGGCCTCGGCAACGCGCAATACACGCTGGCCAAGGGTGTCGTCGCAATCCTCGCCGGTGGAGATGAGAAGACCACCCGCGAGCCGTTCCACGGCTGCGCCGGAAGGCAGCTTGGGCGCGGGCGCATCGGTCAGGTACGTCAGCCACCCGACGACGGGTACCCCAGGGTCGGAACGCTGGGCTTCCCGCCATTCATGAGAGCTCAATGTCGCCCACTGGGGATCGAAGTACGTGACCATGATCTCCATTAGGCGCCGTGCCTTGGGCCACGGCATCCACGAACACAGGTCGTCGTCGGGCAGCTGCAGCGTGAACACGTTGGCCACGCGAGGACCTGCGAAGGCGCCGCAAGTCATGCGGAGACCGATGGAGCGCCTGCTGTCGCCGTTCCACAGCGCGACACCGAACCCGAGTTCCTCGATAACGCCCTTGCCAACGTCGCGGCGATTGCGCCCCGAGGCCACCAAGGATTCGAGCGAGGCAAGATCGGTGCCCACGGAAGGGAACTCAGCCGTCGGCCGGGAGCCTTTGGGGCGCCATCCGCTGAGCGCCCCGTCCAGCTCGGCGAGGGCGCCCAAGCACGCCTGCAGTCGTTGGGCGCAAGCCCCCGCGGACTCTCGTCGTTCGCCCCAATAGGCTCCGACATAGAACTGGCCGATCACTCGAGACTGCCTCCGGTTCTCCCGGCGCCATGGGGTACTTCAGCTTCGACTCCTATGCCCTGACCGATACCCTCAGTGCCCAGGTCAA
>JACCZJ010000042.1 GCA_013696065.1 Nocardioidaceae bacterium | reverse complement strand
CTGGCAGCGGCGTTCACCGGCCAGGACGCGCCACCCCTGCCGGCCCTCGGTGAGGTGGCGGTCATGATGCGTCGCCACGCCGAGCTGCTCGTGCACTACATGGGTGAGGTGCGCGGCTGCAAAGAGTTCCGCAAGCACGTGGCGTGGTATCTAAAAGGTTTCGCCGCCGGCGGGGAGCTGCGCAGATCACTGGGGCTGATCGACACTCTGGTGACGTTGGAGGACTTGTTGAGCCGTCTTGACCTCAGTGAGCCGTTCCCTATGACGGAGCTGGGCAGTCCTCGAGGTCGCCAAGGCAGCCCGCGTCGCGTGGCGCTCCCCGACGGCTGGCTCCGTGATCGCGACGACCTGGTCGTCGACGCCGCCGCCGAAATCGGCGTCTCCGGGGGCTAATCGTTTTCCGGTCTTTTACTGGGGCCTGCTCGTGGGGCGCTGAACGTGGCGCGGGGGGTTTTCGTCGATCAGGGGCGGGTGCCCTTGCTTCGCTTTGCCTTGATGTTCGCGGCCGCCTCTTTGAGCTTGCGCTGATTCTCTGGTTTCCGTAACTCGTCGAAGGCCTTCTTGGCTATACCTAGCTTGGCCACATTCGCGAACAAACCCATGTCACGCCTACTTTCATTGGAGAACTTTCGAAACCATGATGCGGTTGGCAGGACCTTACCCGCGTCGAGCGGTCCCCAAACTCGGAGGGTGAGACCGTCGCGGTCCTGCAGCTCTCCCGCCGCAGCAGAGATGCGTACAGACGACGCAACGACTGGGCCGCCGCGTCTACGGCTGCCGGTCTATGAGCTGTCTTGCCTACGACCGCGTGGAGTCCGGCGGGAGCGTAGGGGCCTACAGTCTGCGGGTGGATATCGTGCCCGACACCAAGGACTGGACCTGGGTGCTTCAGAGAGCCTGCCCCGAGTGCGGATTAGACACCGGACAGCTACCTCGCGAGGCGGTGCCGCGGATGGTCCGGGACAACGCGGCGGCCTGGAAGCGAGTCCTGGCTACCCCCGGCGTACGGCGGCGCCCGAGGTCTGACGTCTGGTCTGCTCTGGAATACGCCTGCCACGTTCGTGACGTGTTCCGCCTGTTCGACGAACGGCTCGTGCTGATGCTCACGACAGAAGACGCGCTCTACCCGAACTGGGATCAGGACGAGACCGCGAGCACGCAGCGCTACGCGGAACAGGATCCCACCGATGTGGCGAGGGATCTGGTCGCCGCCGCCGACACCGTCGCGACCCGGTTCGAGAGTGTGTTCGGGCAGCAGTGGCAGCGGACTGGTTCACGAAGCGACGGAGCCACATTCACGGTCGAGTCCTTCGCTCGTTACTTCATCCATGACCCGGTGCATCACCTCCATGACGTCACCTCGACCTCGCGGTCTTCGACGCCATCGTGGCCGTCCACATAGGTACTTCGGGGTGGAGTTACGACCACTGGGATGGCGTGCTCTATCAGCCCGGCACACCGGCGCGGGACCGCCTCGGCCAGTACACACAGAGGTTCCAGACCGTCGAGCTCAATGCCAGTTTCTACCGGTGGCCCAAGCACTCGAGCTTCGCCAGTTGGCGGCGGCGATTGCCCCCCGGATTCCAGTTTTCCGTCAAGGCGTCTCGCGGTCTCACGCACGCAAAACGGCTCTACGCGCCCGAGGTGTGGGTGGAGCGGATGGCGTCGTGTTGGCATGAGCTAGGCGACAAGCGTGCTGTGCTCCTCGTGCAACTCGCCCCGGACCACGTTCGAGACGACGCAAGGCTGCAGTACTTCCTCAAGCGGCTTCCGCCATGGATGCGGGTCACCGTCGAGGCCCGACACCCGAGCTGGCACGACGAGGCGGTCTTCGAGCTGCTCGAGCGCCACCAGGTGGCCTACTGCGTCATGAGCGGAGCCCACCTTCCCTGCGTCCTCCGCGCTACGGCCCCTTTCACCTACGTCCGGATGCACGGCCCAGATTATGACCACCTGTATGGCGGCTCCTATTCCTATGCGGACCTCGCCTGGTGGGCCGATCGCGTCAGAGAATGGGAAGCTGGCGGCAAAGACGTCTTCGTCTACTTCAATAATGACGGCGGTGGGAACGCGGTGCGCAACGCGGAGACACTGCGACACCTGGTCGGCCGATAGCTCACCACCCTCGTGACGCGTTCGCGGGAGCCGCTGATGTTCTCGACGGGGGAGGGGGTGAGCGGGTGAGCGGTCTTCGAGGAGGCAGCCAGGGTCAACCGGGCAACAGCTGGTCGGTCGCAGGGTCGGGCTGCCCGGCGTAGAACCGGTCTAGCACCTCGCCGAAGATCGGCTGCTCGGGTGCCGCCCGCAGGAACAGGGTCATCGACGAATGCAGTTTTTTCGCGTCTACATGACCGAAGATCTGTTCAGCGGTCTGAGCCTGGGCTGAAGCAACGATGGCGGCACATGTTGTCAACCGTTCGCCCAGAACGGGGTGCTGCAGATAGGCGCGGGCTTCCTGGATGGACGAGATCGCAAACCTGCGCGACATCGCGCTGTGGCCTAAGCCATCGAGCTGGGGGAAGACGAACCACATCCAGTGGCTGGTCTTGTGCCCGGCGCGCAGCTCGGCGAGCACATCACCAAAAGAGTCGTCGTCGCCCTGAGCCGTGACGAAGCGCTCAAGATCCCAAGCATCCATCATGCGTCCTCCCGACCCCTCCAGCGAGCCAACGGGACCACACCCGGTCCTCCCAGCCGGAACCGATGCAGAGGCTTGCAGGTTGGACTCCGTAGCTTCGTCCACGTGAACGCTTTTGCGGGTCCCGGGGGCTTTGGGTCGCACTTTCGTTCATGTGAGCGAAAGTGCAGCCGGAAACGCGGTCAGGGGGCGCAGAATCGTCCACGTGCACGCTTTTGCGGGCCCGGCACCTACCTCAGGGGGCCTAACTCCTGTACGCCACCCAGGCGTCCTGCATGCGGGTGGCTTGCCCGCCGGTGAACACATG
>JACCZJ010000021.1 GCA_013696065.1 Nocardioidaceae bacterium | reverse complement strand
AAAGCTGGACGAGCAGGTGAGCGATAGGAACATTGGCGCGCAGAGCGAGCTCGATGTACTCCTGACTGTAGGGAAGGCCCCCTTGCCGGAAGTACTTCGCATAGGCGCGCAGGATCGAGACCTGCCGCCACTCGATGCAGCCCTCGAGGACGAGCGCCGAAAAGCCGTCACTCTCAGCCCTCCCCGACCAGACCGCCATGAAGGCGGATTGGAAGAGAGCCTTTGCGCCAGCTGGCATGCGCGCCTTGCGGCGCAGGCCGAAGTCGTAGATCCAAGCAGGGCCGGTTGAGCGGTGCATCTCGTAGGGCCGCTCGTCCACCACCTCGACCCCCATGGCGGACAGCACAGGCAACACGTCGGACAGGCTCAGCGGCGTGGATGTACGGAATACCTTGACCCGCGCCTCGCCTTCGGCGGCGTCGAACGGCTCATACAGCGACAAGGCGATCGGGGCATCACCGACTTCCTCCATCCGGCGTACGTCGGCCGCGGCCACGCGGGGCGGGAAGTCTTCTTTGTAGGCTTCGGGGAACGCATCGCCGTAGATCCTGACAAGTCGTGCCCCCGTGCCCTCGCCGAACTGGTCCGTGAGCGCCACCGCGAGGTCGTCGCCCCAGGAGCGGGTGGCTTCGGCGAGTTTCTGTTCGAGCGCCGCCTCGTCGAAGTCAGGCAAGGTCGTGCCAGGCACGGCGCGTGCGACAAAGTGCAGTCTGGCCAGCACCGACTCGCTCACTCTGGCGGTGAAGTCGACAGTCTCGGCTTTCAAGGTCGCTTTGAGGATCTGCTGCATCCGCTCGCGGACTCGTGTGGTGTAGCGGTCCCGGGGAAGGTAGACGAGGCATGACAGGTAGCGGCCGTAGGTGTCGCGGCGTACGAACAGACGCAGTTGTCGACGCTCGCGCAGGTGCAGCACGGAGCGCGTGACCGGCAACAACTCTGCGACCGGTGTCTGGAACAACTCGTCGCGGGGGTAGGTCTCGAGGATATCCATGAGCGCTTTGCCGCTGTGGCTCAACGCCGAGAAGCCCGACATATCCAGCAACTGAGCGGCCTTCTCGCGCAACACGGGGATGCGCATAAGGCTTTCGTGATAGGCCGCCGAGCTGAACAGCCCCAGGAAGCGACGCTCTCCGCAGACTTCACCAGACTCGTCGAACGCCTTGACCCCGACGTAGTCGAGATACACCGGGCGGTGCACCGTCGAACGCGAGTTTGCCTTGGTGATGATCAGCAGTTCCTTTTCACGTGCCTTGACCCGCGCGTCGGGAGGCAGTTTGCCGTACGACGGCGACATGTCTTGGTCGGCTCGCAGGATACCGAGTCCGGTGCCGGCAATGGCCCGGAGCACGTCCTCACCCTCGACGGTCTGCAACTGGTATTCGCGGTAGCCGAGGAAGGTGAAGTGGTCATCGGCAAGCCATTCCAGCAGAGCTCGCCCCTCGGCGACTTCGGCCGGAGGGAGCGGGGGCGGCTGGGACTCGAGGTCTCTGACAATGCGACGAGCCTGCTCTCCCATCTTGGTCCAGTCTTCGACCGCCTCGCGTACGTCGCGCAGCCCGCGCAGCAGCGTCTGCTCGATGCGCTCCAGCTCGGCCGGGTCGGTATCCCTTTCGATCTCGATGTGCATCCACGACTCACGCAGAAGATCGGTCTCCTGAGTCGCTTCGGCCCCATCGCCATCCGACAGCTCGCGCAACTCGCCCGTGACATCTCGCCGAACGAGGAGCTGGGGGTGGATGACCACATGGACGGCGCGGTCCTCCGCGGTGAGGGCCATGGTGACGGAGTCGACGAGGAAGGGCATGTCGTCGGTGACGACCTCGATGACGCTATGACCTTCGGCTGCCCATTCGTTGTCGTCGATGGAGGGGGCGAACACCCGCACCGCTGCGGTTCCTTGCGGGCGCGTCTTTGCCAGCCGATAGTGGCTCATCGCGGCGCCATAGAGATCGATGCCGCTGCGACCGAGGATGTCCTCGGGGGCCACGTGGTGATAGTAGAGGCTCAGCAGGTCACGCACGTTGCTGCGATCCTGGCTCGCTCCCCCCCTGCGTTGGTCCGCGATCTTGAGAGCGTCAGCGATCAACTGGTCCTTGGCGTCTTCCATACTGCTGCTGCCCTGCATGCGAGATACCTGCTCTTGCCGCTAGCGAACACGACGCCCAGGCGTCGCCGCCACACGCCTTTGTGTAGCACTTACGACCCTAGACCCAAGGGAGGCAGATGGGGAGGTGATTACAGCTCGGAGCGAAGATCCCACAGGAGCGGGTAGTAGCGAAGTGGGAGTCGGCTGCGCAGGTAAGCGCCTCCTGCGGACCCGCCGGTGCCTGGCTTGGTGCCGATGACCCGCTCGACCATGGTGATGTGCCGCGCCCGCCACCCGATGGCCAGCTCGTCGTGCTGGATGAGCGCCTCTGCGAGCTCCCATACGTCGAAATAGCGGTCGCGGTCCTGCGCCGCCTCGAGCAGAGACTGCCGGACCTCTTCCTCTGAACCCACGGGCAGGCCCCGGGAGCCCAAGAAGGCGAGGAAGGCGTCCCACAATGTCGGTTCGTCGAGGCGACGGTGCAGCCGCGCCGTCTCGTCTTCGGTCAGCCCCTTGAACCGGCGTACGAACGTCGGATCTTTGGCGCCGGACACGAATTCCAGCTCGCGGAACTGCACGGATTGGAAGCCGCTGGCTGGGGATAGGTGCTGACGGAAGGCGAGGAAGTCCTGGGGCGTCATGGTCTCGAGTTCGTCGATCTGCTGGACGAGAACGTGCTCGATCACGTGGATTCGCTTGAGCAGGTGTTTGGCCAACCACACCTGGTCGGTGAACATCGCATGTCGAGCCGTCTCCGCCTCGTGCAGCAGCAGCTTGAACCACAGCTCGTACACCTGATGGATCGTGATGAAGAGGAGCTCGTCATGCGCAGGCGGATTGGATTCCAACCGTTGAGAGGTCAGTAACCTTCCAAGACGGAGGTAGCTGCCATAGGTCAGCTTCGCGCTGCCAGCCTCGCCGAAGTTGATGTCGACGCCTGACCATTCGCCGACAGCGGGATCGACTGCCCGCTCCTCGCCGGTCGTCATCGCGTCTGCCCTCGAGCGCTCACCACCTCAGGCTAGTCCGCCATCGTCCGAGCCAGCGATGGCATGATGCACGCCATGGAAGTGCGCACCGAGATCAACTACCCGAACACCTCACCCGAACAGGTCTTCGCCCTGGGCATGGATCCGGCTTTTCGCGCGGCTGTCTGCGAAGCCACGCACGCGACAGATTTCGACGTCGACATCTCCGAAAACGACGACGGGAGCGCCTCGGTCACCGTCAACCGCACCATGCCCGCAGACCTCCCGGACCTCGCGAAGAAGTTTATGGGCGACACCGTCCACGTGGTCCAGACGGAAATGTGGAGCGCCCCGAACGAGAGCGGAGCCCGCACCGCCGATCTCACCATTTCGATCAAGGGACAGCCGGCCAAGATGGTCGGGGCGATTTTTCTGGAGTCAATCGGCGACGCCGCCCGGATGCGCATCGCCGGCAACATCAAAGTGTCGATCCCGTTCGTGGGCAAGACGATCGAGGGCGAGGTCGCGAAGGGCATCATCGCCGCAGCGGCCAAGGAGCAGGAGACCGGCATCGCCTGGCTCAGCGCCCATAAGTGACCGCTGGGCGCGTCGGTCGGATTCTGTCGGCGGCCTCTGGCACCGTTGCTCTCATGAATGATCCAGCCGAAACCTTGATGAAGAGCGGAGTCGTCCACACGTGTCCCGACTGTCGCGGCGAGCGCATCTTCGTGTCCATAGGCGAGTGTGCCGATGACCAGTGCGAATACTGCTGCACCTGCTGTGGAGCCGCAATGATGATCGACCCCGCCTTCGACTACTCCGCGGCCGTCCAGCGCGTCGCTTGACGTGCGGCCGTCGGCTGATACGTCCAGCAGCCTTGTCTAGGAGCCGGTTGCCGTGGTAACCGAGTCGCCGTCGCCGGATGCCCCGAGGGGGCGGTGATCGGTGCGGTTCCAACCGGCATCAAAGGGCCGGGTGAGATCAAAGCTGCGCTCCTCGGGCTGTGTCCATGCCCGGGGCCGCTATGCGACCTCGGAGAAACGGGCATAGCCACGCTGCTTGACAGTGTCAAAGCCTGTGAACAATCCGCCTACATGTAGCTGCGTGCCTTCGAGCATCAGAGCCCACACACCCATCTTTCCGCCCACACAATGGGGGTTCCAGGCGTTCACCGAGCCGTCGACGGGGTCGAGCGAGGCAATGAACGGGCGGGGGATCTTGCCCGTGACGATCTGGGAAAAGTGTCCGCCGATCCACATCTCGTCGTCGGAGACGGCGAGCGCCTGCGTGTT
>JACCZJ010000015.1 GCA_013696065.1 Nocardioidaceae bacterium | reverse complement strand
CCAGGACCCGGCCTGGTCTCCAGACGGCAGCAAGATCGCCTTCGCGAGCACCCGAGCCGGTAGTCACCTGGACATTTGGGTGATGAACGCCGACGGCAGCGCACCGGTCAACCTCACGCCGTTGCCGGACAGCACCGAATCGGGCGAGGCGGGCATAGAACCGGCCTGGTCCCCCGACGGTGCCCGAATCGCCTACACCTATCAAGGCGACGTGTGGGTGATGAACTCCGACGGCTCGCTGAAGATGAACCTGACCCATGACCCAGCCTTGCCCGCGGCCGGCATGCAGCCCGCATGGTCGCCGGACGGGTCCAAGATCGCCTACAGCCGAGGGTTCGACATCTGGGTGATGAACGCCGACGGCTCGGGCAAGACCCAGCTGACGTTCGTCACCGGTGGGCTGGGCACGGAGAGGACACCAGACTGGTCGCCCGACTGAACCAGGATCGTTTACGAGCGCTCCGCCCAGATCTGGCGGATGAACGCCGACGGCAGTGGGCAGAAGCTTGTGTCTGGCGGCACCGGCAAGGGCGGCACCCACCCGGCATGGTCGTCGGCTGGCACCAAGGTCGCCTTCTCGTCGAGCGCTTACACCGCGCAAAACGGTCACGATATCTTCACGATGAACCCCGACGGCACAGGCGTGACCCGGCTGCCCACGGCAGCCAATTTCCCCGACACAGATCCCGCCTGGCAGCCAGTCCCGACCACGGCGAAGCTGCCGACATACACCACGCTGAAGGTGACCTCGGGCACGACGATCGCTGCCTCGGGTGAACTGTTCACTGCCCACCCCGGCCAGACGATGAACGTGACGCTGTACAAGCTCGTCGGCACCACCTACCAGCTGGTGCACCACGCCAGCGACGCTGGGGACGTACGGCACATACGCGGCCTCGTTCGCCAACCCAGGCGCGGACAAGTGCAAGATCATCGCAAAATTCCCCGGTGACACCAATCACCTCGCGAGTCAGAAGGCCAAGATATTCGCCTGCTAGCTGGTTGGAGGGCGCGACCGGCGTACGGCTCCCACAGCCATACGCCGGTCGTTGCTGTCGCCCCACGTCCGGTGTGTGACTTCGAGGTCGAATGCTGACCTCGAGTTTCCACACGAGAGCCGCACTTCCACCGAAGTCCACCTCCACGGGCTAGGGGATGGTTCCCGGCCGCCAACCCGGCAAGGCTCATACTTATGCGACCCGACGAACCGTGGTGGATGGCCCACCTCGAGCTGGCAGCCATTGACGACCTCATTCACCGCCAAGACGGCGCCGTGGGCCGAGACCAGCTGGTTCGAGCCGGAGTCAGCATCGTCGAGATCAGGCGCCACCTTCGCCGCCGAGAGTGGATCCTCGTATGGCCGGGCGTCTACGCGACGCGGCCTGGCTCTCCCACTGCATACGGCATGGCCATCGGCGCGCTGTTGTATGCCGGCCCGACCGCGATGTGGAGTCATGCCACAGCCGCACACCAACTGGGCTTGCGGACAGCCACGCCGCCGAGAATTGACGTGAGTATCGTGGCGGAGCGCCAGGTGCGGCCTCAGCCAGGTTTGCGCATCCACCGCATTCGACAACTGGAGACCCGCCGCCTCGAAGCAGTGGTGCCGCCTCGTGTGACGCCGGGTCACGCGGTTGTGGACCAAGTGGCGGAGCAGCGCACCCTCAACGGGGCGGTCGCGCTCGTGGCCGACAGTTGCCAGACCGGCAGGGTCAGCCTGGATGAGGTCGAGGCGGCTTCGCGGTCACGCCAGCACCGCTGGGGAGTCCAAGTCAGGGCAATGGCCGGCGCGATGCACGGATCGGACTCACTGCTGGAGGTGCTCTACATCCGCGATGTGGAGCGACGCCATCGCTTGCCGATGAGCGCCAGACAGCGCCGCTCAGGTCAAGACATCAGTGACTGCGCGTATGACGCCTTCGGTGTCCTCGTGGAGCTCGACGGCAGGGTGCACCTGGTAGTCGAACGGTGGTGGCGCGACATGGCCAAGGACAATCGCTCGGCCCTGCGAGGTGAGCTGACCCTTCGCTACGGGTGGCTCGATGTCCACCACCATCCTTGCGATGTGGCGGCCCAGGTGCTGGTCGTGCTGCGCCAGCGGGGCTTCCGCGGCCGAGTGCGGCCCTGTCGGGCTGGTTGCCCGGTTGCACGGCTGGTTGCGCGCGACGGGCAAGACCTCGCGCGGGGTGCGAGCCCCCAGTCGCACTGCGCATTGCGAGAGGACGGACCTGGCGGATAGACCCGCGAAGCCGGCCGCGTCGTGTGACTT
>JACCZJ010000011.1 GCA_013696065.1 Nocardioidaceae bacterium | reverse complement strand
AGTCCCGACAAGACCGCTCGCCTGGCCCAACTCCGGAGCTACACGCGTGTCATGGTCCGGTCGGGTTTCAAGACCGCCGCCCAAGTGCGCGCCGATGTCTTTGAAGCGGTCTGTGACGAGGTCAAGGAGCCTGCTGAAGTACAACGCTTGACTGAAGAGTTCATCGCCGCGGAAACCGCAGAGCTTGCTCGTGAGGCCGCAACCTGGTCTGGTGACACCCAATACGACGACCTGCAGGCTGCGTTGGGCGACCTCCAGGCGCGCGACATCGTCGTACTCCAGGCCTGCGAGGACCATTGGGCCGCTCAAGAGATCCTCCAGAAACGAGCCGCGGACGGCAAGCGCCCCTGGGGCATCGCGTACTTCACGCACCCAGACGTGTGGCATGCCGTCGAGCACGGGATGCTCGAGATCAACTTGTGGCATGGCGACAGCGCCAACGTCGCCGCCGGAGACGAGCTATTGACCTTCGTCCATGACACCCTCGCTCGCCATGGCATCTCGTCGCTCTTCGACGAGGGGCGCATCGAGGTGCTCGTGAAGTGGCAGCGCCGGCCCGCAACCTCACTCAACTAGCGAACCGCTCGTGACGGCGCAACCCACCATCGGCGTCCTTGCCCTTCAAGGTGACGTTCGTGAACACCTACGCATGCTCGAAGGTGTTGGCGCAACGGCACGTCCGGTTCGCCGCCCCGATGAGCTGGCCCAAGTCGACGCGCTCGTCATTCCTGGTGGAGAGTCGACCACAATGTACAAGCTCGCGAACATCTTCGAGATGTTCGAACCACTCCGAGAGCGCGTCGACGCCGGCATGCCAGCATTCGGCACGTGCGCTGGCATGATCATGCTGGCCGACGAGATCGAAGATGGCATCGAGGGTCAGCGAACCTTGGGTGGTCTCGACGTCGTCGTACGACGAAATGCCTTCGGCCGGCAGGTCGACTCCTTCGAGTCCGACGTCGACTTCACGGTGCTGGACCGGCCCTTCCATGCGCTATTCATCCGCGCGCCCTGGGTCGAACGCGCCGCCGAGGGCGTAGAGGTGCTCGCCACCGTAGCCAGTGGCCCATCGCTCGGTAGAATCGTCGCCGTTCGCCAAGGCGTCATCATGGCGACGTCGTTTCATCCCGAGATCACCGCCGACGATCGCGTGCATCGTTATTTCGTCGATCTCGTCCGCAGCAGCTGAAGGAGCACTCTTCGATGTCCGGCCACTCCAAATGGGCGACCACTAAGCACAAGAAGGCGGCGATTGACGCCAAGCGAGGCAAGTTGTTCGCCAAGTTGATCAAGAACATCGAGGTGGCCGCGCGTACTGGCGGTGGCGATCTGGCCGGCAACCCGACGCTTTACGACGCTGTCCAGAAAGCCAAGAAGTCCTCGGTCCCCAACGACAACATCGACCGGGCCGTCAAGCGGGGCTGCGGTCTCGAGGCCGGCGGCGCCGACTGGCAGACCATCATGTACGAGGGCTACGCACCGGGCGGGGTGGCGCTGCTCATCGAATGCCTAACAGACAACCGCAACCGGGCCGCGGGCGACGTACGCACCGCCATGACGCGAAACGGCGGGTCGATGGCCGACGCCGGATCAGTGGCCTACATGTTCGCGCGGAAGGGAGTCGTGATCGTCCCCAAGTCGCACGAGGGCCGCAATATCGATGAGGACGAGGTCCTCGATGCCGTCCTCGACGCCGGCGCCGAGGAGGTCAACGACCTCGGTGAGGCGTTCGAGGTCATCTCCGAGCCGACCGACCTGGTGGCAGTCCGCTCGGCTCTGCAGTCGGGTGGTCTGGACTACGAGTCGGCCGAAGCGTCGTTCGTGCCGAGCATGACGGTCGGCGTCGATGCCACCGGCGCCAACCGCATCTTCCGTCTGATCGAAGCCCTCGAGGACTCCGACGACGTCCAGAACGTGTTCGGCAATTTCGAAATCCCCGACGACGTGATGGCCGAGCTCGGCAAAGACGAGTGAGCCCGGCTGCGCGTCGGTGCCACATCTTCGCGAAGCGAAGAGATAGATTGGTGCGGTCGAACACATGTTCGTTCGGCGCCTGTCTCTCAACGACTGCACGAGGAGCACGCATGCGGGTGCTGGGGGTTGACCCGGGGTTGACCCGATGTGGCCTGGGTGTGGTCGAAGGCGCTCTGGGTCACCCGTTGACCGCCGTCGCTGTCGGCGTCGTACGGACCTCCGCAGATCTGGACCTCGGAGCGCGGCTGGTGGTGATCGCAGACCAACTGGACGCCTGGCTCGACCGTTATCAACCCGACGCCGTCGCCGTCGAGCGAGTGTTCGCACAGCACAACGTGCGCACCGTGATGGGCACTGCGCAGGTGTCCGGAGTCGCAATCGTGGCGGCCGCGCGGCGGGGACTGCCAGTCGCTCTGCACACTCCGAGCGAGGTGAAGGCCGCGGTGACCGGCAGCGGTCGGGCTGACAAGGCACAGGTCACTGCCATGGTCACCCGGGTGCTGCGACTAGCCGTACGCCCGTCTCCGGCCGATGCGGCCGACGCGCTAGCGCTGGCCATGTGCCATATCTGGCGCGGCTCGGCGGACCAGCGGCTCGCCGTCGCCGTCGCCCATTCGCTGGCGGCTCGAGTCGGCGAGTCTGCCGGGGCCCTAGCCGCCAGGTCGCACACCGGGACCATTGCCGAGGTGCGCAAATGATTGCCTTCGTGCGCGGGCCGGTGGCCGCGTTGTTCGTCGACTCGGCAGTGATCGAAGTCGGCGGGCTGGGCGTGTTGGTGATGTGTACGCCGGCAGCGCTGGCCGAGCTGACCGTCGGTGCGGAGGCTTTCCTCGCCACCTCGATGGTGGTGCGCGAGGACTCGCTCACCGTGTTCGGATTCGCGGACTACGACGAACGCAGCGTGTTTGAGCTGCTCCAGACCGCCAGCGGGGTCGGGCCCAAACTGGCGCAGGCCATGCTCGCTGTCCACGGTGCGGACGGGCTCCGCCGCGCCGTGACCACGGAGGACCTGGTGGCCTTGTGCACAGTGCCGGGTGTCGGACGAAAGGGGGCGCAGCGCATCGTGCTCGAGCTCAAGGACCGCATCGGTGGTCCGACCGGGTCCAGCACCGGCCCCCGAGCCGCCGGACAACCCAGCCGAGACGACTGGCAGCAGCAAGTACGCGCTGGTTTGCTGGGCCTGGGCTGGTCGGTGCGTGAGGCGGAGGGGGCCATCGACACCGTCGGTCCGATGGCGGCCCAGAGTCTGTCCGATGGCGAGGCGATCGACACGGCGACGCTGCTGCGTGCGGCCCTACGTTCCCTGTCCAAGACATGAGCCGTGATGAGCGCGATGCGGCCACGGAGGAGTGGGCCGAGGCGGGCGACGAGGCGGTGACCGCCGAGGGGTTGTCCGTCCGCTCGCTCGTGGGCCCTGACGCCGAGGGTGACGAGAGAGTGATCGAGGCCGCGCTGCGCCCGAAGTCGCTCGACGAGGTCATCGGCCAAGAGCGAGTCCGCGAACAGCTGGGGCTCGTGCTGGCTGCCGCTCGAGGGCGGGGTCGCACGCCCGACCATGTCTTGATGAACGGTCCGCCTGGCTTGGGCAAGACCACGATGGCGATGATCATCGCGGCTGAGATGGGTGTGCCCTTGCGGCTGACCAGTGGGCCGGCGATCCAACATGCCGGTGACCTGGCGGCGATCTTGTCCGGGCTCAGCGAAGGCGACGTGCTCTTCCTCGACGAGATCCACCGCATGTCGAGACCGGCCGAAGAGATGCTCTATATGGCGATGGAAGACTTTCGGGTCGACGTCATCGTCGGCAAGGGGCCGGGAGCGACGGCGATCCCGCTCGACATACCGCCCTTCACCTTGGTGGGAGCGACGACACGCGCCGGATTGCTGCCAGGACCGTTGCGTGACCGCTTCGGGTTCACCGCGCACCTGGAGTTCTACGAGCCGGCTGAGCTCCAGCGGATCGTCAACCGCTCGGCCCGCCTGCTCGGAGTCACCGTCGAGCCAGCCGGAGCCGCTGAGATCGCGTCGCGGTCCCGCGGCACCCCCCGCATCGCCAACCGGCTCTTGCGCAGGGTGCGCGACTTTGCTCAGGTGCGGGCCGATGGTGTGGTCACGGAGCCGCTCGCCCATGACGCGCTCGCGCTGTTCGAAGTCGACGAGCTGGGTCTGGACCGGCTCGACCGTGCGGTGCTCGACGCCCTGTGCCGCCGTTTCGGCGGTGGGCCGGTCGGACTGAGCACGTTGGCGGTGGCAGTGGGTGAGGAGCGTGAGACTGTCGAGGAGGTCGCCGAGCCGTTCTTGGTTCGTAGTGGGTTTCTTGCCCGTACGCCGCGTGGGCGGGTGGCCACACCGGCGGCCTGGCAGCATCTGGGCCTCGCCGTCCCCGCCAACGCTGCCTTGCGGGATCAGGCCGTCCTCTTCGACGAGGAGTGATGCTGAGCCCGCCGACGGGTCACGAAACAGACACGCAGAGGCAGCCGGACGGGATTTGGCCAAACCGGCCCGTTAGACTCCGCTCTTGGCCGTCTTTGTGTGGCGGTGACATTTATCAGCCGTCGTCTCGACCCGGTCGTTCTCGCGCTCGACCGAGTCAAGGAGTTCCTCCGTGTCAAACGAAGCATGGGCAAATCTTGCCTTCTTCCTCCTCTTTTTGGTCTTGGCCTATCTGCTCTTGATTCGGCCTACCCGCAAGCGGGCGCAAGAGGCGAGCCAACTTCAAAGCTCGCTGTCTGTGGGCGACGAGATCATGCTCACCAGCGGCATCTTCGGGAGGGTGGAATCTGTCGAGGGCGAAATCGTGGCTGTTGAGGTGGCCGGTGGTGTGGTGGTTCGGGTGCACCGGGGTGCGGTGGGCAGGATTGTCACCGACGCACCCGCCACCGGCGACGCACCTGCCACCGAGCCGGGCTACCCAGAGTCCGGCGAGGACACAGGGGGAGTGCGCTAGATGGCCGCGGCTCAGTCATCGCGGCCAGGCCGCACGCTGGTGATATTCCTGCTGATCATTGCCGCGATGTATGCCGCCGTGGCCGCGATCGGCACGTGGAAACCCAAGCTCGGACTGGACCTCCAAGGCGGACAACGCATCACCCTGCAAGCCTCGACCACGACCGGCGGTGGCATCACCTCCGCCAAGCTGCAAGAGGCAGTCGGCATCATCAACGACCGGATCAACGGTGTAGGTGTCGGGGAAGCCGAGGTCAGCACCCAAGGTAGCGACGTCATCGTGATCGAGATTCCAGGCGAGCCCAACGAGAACCAAACTCGGACACTCTCGGAGACCGCGCAGTTGCGGTTCCGCCTGGTGTCGATAGTGGTGCCGGCAGCCGCAAGTGAGCCTCCTCAAGCAACCTCGCCAACGCAGCCGGTGCCTACGGACGCTCCCACGGAGAGTCCTGGGACTGAGCCGAGCGACAGCCCTACCGGTGCCGAGCCGACCACGGGCGCTGAGCCAACTCAAGGTGAGGGCTCGGACGGTCCCGAGATCAGCGACCCTTCCGACGGGGAGCCCAGGCGCAGCGAACCATCCAAGAGCGGGTCCAAGTCGTCCTCAAAGGACACCGACCGCAACCGGATCGTCTCGCCTTGGATGATCGACGACCCGCTGCCAGCGGCAGCGCCCACGACCCGCACCCCCGCTGTGCCGGACGAGCCTGGCCAACCATCGAGAACCGAGTCGCCCGGCACTGCTGCGACCCCCGATGAGCCGGGCGCTGTGACTG
>JACCZJ010000010.1 GCA_013696065.1 Nocardioidaceae bacterium | reverse complement strand
CCGCTGGACGACCACCAGCAGCAAGTCGAGCACAATCGCTAAGAGCAAACACAAGAGGCTGGCGGCCAAGATTTGGGCTTTGAACTGGGTGCCAACAGCCTGCAGGAGCAGGTTGCCGAGGCCCCCGTAAGACACGATCGACCCTACGGTGACCAACGCCACGGTCGAAACCGTCGCCACCCGCAGACCCGCCATGATCACCGGCAGAGCAAGCGGCAGCTCGATGGTGAACAGGAGTCGGGTCGGGCCGTAGCCGTTGCCAACGGCCGACTCACGCACGTCGCTCGACACTCCTCTCAGACCGACCAAGAAGCTGCGCACCAGGATCGTCAGCGAGTACAAGGCCAGCCCGATGATCACGGTGGTGGCGCTGAGACCCGTAGCTGGAAGCAGCAGCGAAAAAAGGGCGAGCGAAGGGATCGTATAGATGATCGTCGTCCCGCCCACCACCAAAGCTTCGAGACGGTGGAAACGCCTGGCCAAGAGAGCGAGCGGAAAGGCGAGGACCAAGCCGAGAGCTACCGATGCGAGGGTGATCCACACATGTTGCGTCAAGGCCTCGGTCAGCAGTTCTTGTCGGTCCGACCAGTAGGGCGGACACCACCACGAGTTTTCGATGTAGCACTGGGGCGTCTCTGCTGCGCGCGGTGCCAAGGCTGACAGTAGGGTCACCCCATGGACGGTAGCGAAGACCTGATGATTCGGCTTCAGGGCGTCGGCAAGACGTACGCCGGGGGCACCGTCGCCGTACGAGAGCTCGACCTCGACATCCCTCGGGGGGAGCTGGTGACGCTGGTTGGCCCGTCAGGGTGTGGCAAGTCCACCACGCTCAAGATGATCAACCGTCTCATCGAGCCAACGACCGGACGAATCGAGCTGGACGGCGAAGACGTCACCGACATCGATGCGGTGCAGCTGCGTCGACGGATCGGCTACGTCATTCAGCAGATTGGGCTCTTTCCCCATCAGACCATCCGCTCCAATGTGGCGACAATTCCCAAACTCCTCGGGTGGGACCGAACGCAAACACGGTCGCGAGTCGACGAGCTCCTTGACACCATGGGCCTGGACCCGGAGACCTTCGGTGACCGCTATCCGCACTCGTTGTCGGGTGGCCAACGACAACGCGTGGGCGTGGCCCGGGCGTTGGCGGCTGACCCCGCCGTGCTGCTGATGGACGAGCCGTTCGGCGCCGTCGACCCTGTCGTGCGTGGGCGGCTGCAAGACCAGTTCCTCGCCATCCAGGAGAACCTCGCGAAGACGGTCGTGCTCGTGACGCACGACATCGAGGAGGCGGTGCGCCTCGGAGACCGGGTTGCGGTCTTCGAGCCTGGAGGTCGATTGGCTCAGTACGACACTCCCTCGAGAGTGCTTGGCGCTCCGGCTGACGAGTTCGTGGCCGAGTTCGTGGGCGCTGACCGCGGCCTGACACGCCTTGCCGTCACCGCGATCGACCTGGCGGATCTCGAGCGGCCACCCGTCGTAGCTGCCCATGACACCTTGGCGCAAGCACGAGCGACGCTGGAGACAGCCGACGCGCGGTGGGCGATCGTCGTCGACGACCAGGGCAGGCTCCGTGGCTGGATCGGCGTCGACGAGTGTGAGGGCGCGGGCGCAGTGGCCGACCGGACCGAGCGAATGGAAGCCTGGGTGGCCGCGGACGCGTCGCTCAAGGATGCGTTCTCGACGATGTTGCAGTGGGATGCCGGCTGGGTAGCGGTGCTCGACGGGGAGCACTTCCTCGGTGTCTTGACGCCCAACACGCTGCACGAAGCTCTGCGGCGATCGGTCAGTGCTGAAGAGGAGGGCGTGCCGCTCGAAGCGGTGAACGTGACGTCCAGTGGGCCCGTCCACTAGGTCACCTGCCAACTGAGTCTGAGTCAGGCGTGGCGGCGGCGCAGATCCTCGACCGCTAGGCCGTGGGCATGGTCCTCCCAGGCGAGCAGGTCGACGACCGTGGGCAGATCAGACGAGTGGAACAACTGGTCCTCCTCAGCCGGTCGCCCGGCAGCGTCGACAGACGTGGTCTGGCGCATGAGGACCTCGTCGATCAACGAGGACAATCGCTCCTGAGCCTCGTTGGCACGGCGGGCCTCGCGTCGAGTCCGTGTCTCGGCTTCGTCAGCGCGTTTGTCGGCGAGTCGGACCGTCCCCTCAAGCCCGATGATAGTCCGCTGTTGAGCTTGGACGCGTGCTGTCATCGTCTGCGTCAAGGCGCTGTGCTCCCGCTGCCTGCTGGCCAGCTCTCGACCGAAGGCCCGCGCCTGCGC
>JACCZJ010000471.1 GCA_013696065.1 Nocardioidaceae bacterium | reverse complement strand
GGCCCGAACGACTCATCCTGTATGACGCTCATGCCGCTCTTGCAGTCATCGAGAATCGTGGGCAGGTAGTAGAAGCCCTTGTCTAGCTCTGGGTCGTCGGGGCGGGCGCCCCCACACCTCAAGGTGGCGCCCTCGGCAAGACCTCGAGCGACATACGCCTCGACCTTGTCGCGATGCGCCGCCGACATCAGCGGACCGGTCTCCGCCTGAGGGTCGAACGGCCCTCCGAGCCGGATCTGCCGCGCCCGCTCGACGAGGTCGTCGACGAACGCATCCTTGATCGACTCCTCGACGATGAGGCGTGCACCGGCCGAGCAGACCTGACCGGAGTGGAGGAATACCGCCGTCAGGGCAAAGTCGAGGGCGGCTTCGGGGTCGGCGTCGGCGAATACGATATTCGGGTTCTTGCCGCCAAGCTCAAGCGCGACCTTCTTCACCGTCGGTGCCGCCGACGCCATGATGTGGCGGCCGGTCTCGACGCCGCCCGTGAAGGAAACCAGGTCGACGCCCGCATGCGTTGACAACGGCGCCCCGGCCGTGGGCCCAGCGCCGAGGATGAGGTTGCCGACGCCGCTGGGGAGCCCTGCCGCGACGAGATAACGCATCAGCAAGATGGCGGTCGAGGGGCTCAGTTCACTGGGTTTGAGGACGAACGTGTTGCCCGCCGCCAGGGCCGGAGCGACCTTCCATGAGGTTTGGAGCAAGGGATAGTTCCACGGCGTGATGAGTGCGCATACACCGATGGGCTCGTGCACGATCCGGCTGCGCACGTCCGGCCGACCGGTGTCTACGACTCTGCCGGCGTCTTCGGCGGCGGTGTTGGCGAAGTGGCGGAAAACTGCGACGACGTCGTCGACGTCATACTCACTCTCCACTAATCGCTTGCCGGTATCGAGCGACTCAGCCCGGGCGACTTCGGCCTTGTGTTCCACGAGCAGGTCAGCGACCCGGTGCAGCAGGGCGCTGCGATCGTGCACCGAGCTCGTGGGCCAGTCGGAATGGTCGAAGGCGTGGCGCGCAGCCTCGATCGCGTTGGTGGTGTCGAGACTGCTTGCTTCATCGACGGTCGTGACCAGCTCACCATCGGCCGGACAGCGAATCTCTCGGGTCTCGGCCCGCGCTGCGCCGCACCACCGCCCGGCGATGAACAAGTCAGGCACGCTCGCTCCTTCGGGGCTGTGGATAGCCAGTTTCTGTTGCTGCATACGCAACCGTTGTGTCTTGTCCGCAACAAAGACAACCACTGCGCGGATGGGAGGTCAAGGCTCTGATCAGATCGTTATGACGAGTGCGGCCTTTTAGGAGGCCCCGCGGGTCGCCGCATCAGCAGTCCTTTGTACACAGCTTCGCGCGCCAGCCGCATCAGCGGTACCAGCCACTTCCTCCGCCGGGTCAGCCGCTTCCGCCGCGCCAACCCAGACGGCGCGACACCTCGCTGGCCGCCGCCACGACGGCATCGGACATCTGCGGCGCCCGCCGGGCGTCAAGTCGGAAGGTAGGCCCCGAGATGCTCACCGACGCGATGACCACCCCTTGGATGTCGCGGACCGGCGCGGCAATGGCCGTCAGACCGATCTCCAGTTCGTCGATCGCGAGGGCATAACCGCGTTGTCGGACTTCCTCAAGCTCGCTCATGAGGTCGTCGAGCGTGGTGAGGGTGTGGACAGTGTATGAACGGAGAACGGGGAGCTGCCTTGCCACCTCAGCCCGGTCGAGGGTGCTCAACAAGACCTTGCCGTTGGAGGTGGCGTGCAGGGGGATTCGCTGGCCCACCCAGTTGTGTGGCTGCAGGGCCGATGAACCTGCCACCTGGTCCATATAAAGGGCTGCCCCATCGGACAGCACAGCGATATTGACTGTTTCCCCGGTCTGCTGCGCGAGAGCGCGAGTGACCACTCGGCTCTCCTGCACCAGATCAAGCCGCGACGTGGTGGCACCCGCAAGGCGGAGAATGCCAGTACCGAGCCGATACTTGCCCCGGCCGGTGTGCTGCTCAACCAAGTCGCGCCGTTCGAGGGCAGCCACCAGCCGAAACGCGGTGGACTTGTGGACACCGAGCTCGCGGGCCAGCTCGGTGACCCCCGCCTCGCCGCCCTGGGCCAGCAGCTCGAGAATGGTGATAGCGCGGTCGACGGACTGGACGGTCGTGGAGGGGTCGCGTGCTTTCGGAGTATTGGGCACTGTGTTGCTCACAGCGGAACGGTAATGCATATGTAGCGACAAACGGCAGAGGGACTGCTAATAATTCTTCTCATGGACACGGCTGACGACGCGGCCTTCGACTCCGTCCTCGAGCCCGGGCAGCTCCCGGCCTTAGGGGCGTCCCCGACCCTCGGAGTGCCCCCGGCGCTGGGGCCGCCTCCGGCGCTCAACGAATTCGTTTTGACTCTGCGCTGCCCTGACCGGCCGGCGATCGTGCACGCCGTTTCCGGATTCCTGGTTCAGCAGAGCGGCAACATCATCGAGAGTCAGCAGTACGGGGATGCCGAGACCGGTCGATTCTTCATGCGTGTCCACTTCGAGACGTCGCAGCCAGAAGTCACCCTTGAAACTTTGCGCTCAGCCTTTGGCCCGATAGCGCGCGACTTTTTTATGCACTGGGAGCTCTGGCTGGCTGGCGCGCGCTATCGCACGCTCATCATGGTGTCGCGCTTCGGCCATTGCCTCAACGACCTGCTGTTCAGGTGGGCTACGGGGTCGCTGCAGATCGACATACCGGCGATCGTGTCTAACCACCGCGACTTCGAGAGGCTCGCCGACTCGTACGGCATCCCCTTCCACCACATCCCGGTCACGGCCGACTCCAAGGCCGCGGCGGAGGAAAAGCTGCTGGGGCTGGTCGGCGACCTCAACATCCATCTCGTCGTGCTGGCGCGCTACATGCAGGTGTTGTCGGATGACACGTGCCGGCGGCTGGCGGGTCGGGCCATCAACATCCATCATTCCTTCCTGCCTAGCTTCAAGGGCGCCAAGCCTTATCACCAGGCCCACTCACGCGGGGTCAAGCTGATCGGGGCGACGGCGCACTACGTGACCTCCGACCTCGACGAGGGACCGATCATCGAGCAGGACGTCGCTCGGGTCGACCACGGGTTTACCGCCAGCGAACTCGTGGCAGCCGGGCGCGACGTCGAGAGCCAGGTCCTGTCCCGGGCCGTGCGCTGGCACTCGGAGACCCGCGTCATGCTCAACGGCAGCAAGGCCGTCGTCTTCCGCTAACTGCCCGTTTGTGTTGGTGTTGATCGGGTACGTCGAAACGGCCAGCACGTCTTTGAGAGGACTCCCCCATGGCCCCAGATGTCGTCGACCTGATCATGGCTGACCACAGAGAGGTCGAGCGCCTCTTTGACAAGATGCGTGAGGACCCGGAGTCGCGGCCCATGCTGCTGCCCACAGTGACCACCTTGCTGATTGCGCACAGTCGAGCCGAGGAGGCGGAGGTTTACCCCGCAGCCCGCAACGAAGCCGGCGAGGCCGACGAGGTCGCCCATAGCCAGGAGGAGCACGCCGAGGCGGAAGAACTGCTCGTCAAGCTCAAGCAGATGGACGTGAGCAGCGCCGACTTCGACTCGACCCTCGATGAGCTGATCGAGGCGATCCTGCATCACGTCGAGGAGGAGGAAGAGTCTGTGCTGCCCGGTCTGCGGACCTCCTTGTCGCCCGAACGGCTGAAGGAGCTGGGTGAGGCGTTCGTCGAGGCACGCGCCGAACACATGGGCGAGCAGCCCGGCGAAGCCACCAGAGAGGAGCTGCTCATCGCTGCACGCAACGCGCAGGTTGAAGGTGCCAGCTCGATGTCGCGAGACGAGTTGCAAGAAGCCATCAAGCCCGACGACTCCGACTCCTAAACCCCCTGCCTTCCCTCCCCTCGCCTCCCGTTGAGAGGTCACTCGCCTCCCGTTGAGAGGTCACTCGCCTCCCGTCGAGAGGTCACTCGCCTCCCGTCGAGAGGTCACTCGCCCCCGGGGTAGTCGCCCCCCGTTGAGGCGTCACTCGCCTCCGGGGTAGTCGCCTCCTTTTGAGAAGCGCCTGCCCCACGTCGAAGCTACCAAGGTGGCCGCTGCTCTGGTAGGGGGCTTGTCAGCTGTTGACCTCGGCTATCCACAGGTTCAGCTACGACTGTGGATAGCCGGAGCAGAGCAGCGTCATCGCCGTACATAGTCAGCGGATGACAATCGCTACGAACCTGCCGGACCGTCCTTTCACCACCCAGCAGGCCACGCTCCTCGGCGTGTCTGAGAAGCGACTCGCGGAGTTGACACGTGCCCGCGAGATCAGACGAGTGCTGAGAGGGGTCTACGTCCCTACAGGCATCCCCGACAACGTCAAAACAAGAGCCACGGCGGCAGCCCTCGTGATCAGTCCCTTCGCCGTACTCTGTGATCGAAGCGCCGCCTGGCTGCATGGCGTCGATACGTTCGCCTATCAAGAGTTGGAGATCCTGCCTCCGCTCGAGACCTTCGTACTGCGTGGGCTGTCCCGGATACGCCGGGACGGTGTCGCCGGCGGACGACGTGACCTCGCTGCGCGAGACATCGTCGATGTCCACGGAGTCCGAACGACCACACCGCTGCGGACCGCTCTGGACCTCGGCTGCAAACTGAGGCGGCGAGACGCGCTCGCCGCGCTAGATGGATTCATGCGGCTCCATGGCCTGACTCACGAGGTCTTGCGCGCCGAGCTCCCTCGATACTTTCGACGTCGGGGCGTCATACAGCTGCGTTCCCTGATACCGGTGGCAGACCCAAGCTCTGAATCTCCCGGTGAATCCTGGACTCGGATGGCGATCATCGATGCCGGGCTGCCGATTCCCGAGCTGCAATTCGAGATCGTTGTGGATGGCCGGATCATCTACCGGCTCGATCTGGCCTACCCCAGACACAAAGTGTGCGTCGAGTATGACGGTCGCGAATTCCACGAATCGCTTGCCCGCCGTGCCGCCGACGAGCGACGCCGAGACTGGTTGAGACGACACGGTTGGCACGTCATCGTGATTACCAAAGCCGACTTCGACTCAGACTCGATACAGGCCTGGACGAGCGAGATTCGGCTTGCCCTGTTCTGACAGCCAGGCGGCCTTACCCGGGAGGTAGCTGGCCTCTCAACTGGAGGTAGCTGGCCCCTCAACGGGAGGTAGCTGGCCTCTCAACGGGGAAGGAGGGGGTTAGTCGCCGAGTTCTTTGCGGCGGCGGTTGACGTAGTCCTCCAGCTCGGCGCGGATCGCTTCGTCGAGAGACGGTTGTTCGTAGGACTCGATCCGGTCCTTGTAGACCTTCGAGGCCCGCGCGGCGGTGTCGAGGCTGCCGTTTCGCATCCAGCGCTCGTAGTTGTCCGACGACGAGAGCCACGGCCGGTAGAAGCAGGTCCGGAAGCGCTCCATCGTGTGCATGGCGCCCAAGAAGTGGCCACCGTGCCCGACCTCGAGGTGGGCGTCGAAAGCCAGCGAACCCTCGTCGATCTCCAGAGGCGTGAACTCCGCCTGGAGCATCTCCAGCAGCTGCGCGTCGACGATGAACTTCTCGAAACCGGCCACCAGACCGCCCTCGAGCCAGCCCGCGGAGTGCATCACCCAGTTGGTGCCCGCCAGGAAGGTGGGCAGCAGCGTCATCATCGCCTCGTAGCCGGCTTGCGCGTCTGGCACCTGGCTCGAGGTGAGACCGCCACCGGACCGGAAGGGCAGCCCGAAGTAGCGGGCGATCTGACCGGTGCAGAACAGCCCCATGGCGGACTCGGGCGTGCCGAAGCATGGAGACCCCGACTGCATGTCTATGTTGGACAGGAAGGACCCGAAGATCACCGGCGCCCCGGGACGGATGAGCTGGGACAACGCGATGCCCGACAGCGCCTCGGCGATCTGCTGCACCAACGCCGCCGGGATCGTGACTGGAGACATGGCGCCCATCAAGATGAAGGGAGTCAGGACGACTGGCTGCGCCGCCTCGACATACTCGAACATCGCGTCGAGCATCCGGTCGTCCCAACGAAGGGGTGAGTTGCAGTTGATGAGCGAGATCGAGACCGGCGTCTTCTCGATGACGTCGCGGCCACCAAACAGGATCGCCCCCATGTTGATGGTGTCAACAGCGTTCGGACCGGACACGACGTTGCCCATGTACATCTTGTCGGTGAAGGTTTGCAGGGCATAGATCATGTCGAGGTGGCGAGAGTCGAGGGGTGTGTCGTTGGGCTCGCAGACCACGCCGCCAGCAGAGTCGAGCACGTCAAAAGACTGCGCCAGCTTCGCGAAATTGCGGAAGTCGTCCATCGTCGCATCACGCCGCACCTCCCCCTCGCGCACGAAGGGTGGCCCGTAGACCGCGCCGAAGGCCATCGAGTCGCCGCCGATGTGGATCGAGTGGGCGGGATTGCGCGCCGCCACCTCGAACTCCTTCGGCGCCTTGGCGACCTGCGCCAGCACGAACTCCGGGTCGAGGAAGACGGTGTTGTCCTCGACCCTTTGACCGGCCGCGCGGAACAGCTCCAGCGCCCGGTCGGACATGAACTCGACCCCGATCTCGGTGACGAGGCGGCGCCAACCGCCGTCGAGCTTTTCCATCGCGTCGGCTGACAGCACCTCGTAACGCGGCATCGTGTTCTTGAACATCGGGCCTCCAGAACCTCACGTGGTATGGCGATCGAGCCGGTCTCCTGCTCCCCATCCATGACCAGCATCATGATGTGGAACAACTATTCCATATTGTGGGTTCATTGTGCTGTACTGGACTCCTACGTGGGAAGACCTGAGGAGAAACAATGTCGGCCAACGGCACCCAAGCCATCGATCGGGCAGCCGAATTGCTGTCGCTGGTAGTGCTGGCAGACGAGCCGCCTGACTTCAGCCACCTCGTCTCTGACACCGGCCTTCCCAAGTCGACCGCGTGGCGACTGCTGCAAGCCCTCGAGCGACACCGCCTCGTGCAACGCGACGACGAGGGGACCTACGAGGCTGGCTCTCTCTTCGCGGCCTACGCGAGCCGCCACGACCCGCTCGACGACTTCGTCGCGCTGGCGCGGCCGACCCTCGAGCAGATCAGCGACGCCACGGGTGAAACTGTCAACCTGGCTGTGGCGCGCGGCCGGATCGTCGCGCAGGTGGCTCAGGTAGACTCGACATACCTCCTCGGCACGACCAACTGGCTTGACGTCGACGTGCCCGCCCACTGCTCTGCCCTCGGCAA
>JACCZJ010000466.1 GCA_013696065.1 Nocardioidaceae bacterium | reverse complement strand
CGCGCACTAGCGGAGAGCGCTAAGCGTCGAGACACAATGACAGTCGGAGGCTTGACAACCTTTTGAGGGGGTCGCCTCGTTGTAGAGGCAGGAGATCAGAGACCAGAGAAGAGGCAGTCGAGTGAGTGGAGCCTTTGGTCTGCCAACCGAGGCTGAAACTCGCGCCACCACTCCCTCGATCACCTTCGAGGAGTTCGTGGCTCTGCGCAGCGGCGACCTGTGGCGGAGCGCATATCTCCTGACCGGTGACGCTCACAAGGCCGAGGACTTGTTGCAGACAGCACTGCTCAAGGCTTGGCGGCGGTGGGGCAGCATCGCTCGCGACGGAGCCGTCGAGGGTTATGTACGGCGGGTGCTGGTGACGACGTACACGGACTGGTGGCGCCGCAAGTGGAGCGCCGAGGTGCCGACCGAGGCGATGCCTGAACGGCGGGGGTCCGGACAGGTTGCGACGAGCGAGGCTGACGAGGTCGATCAGCGCCAAGACGTGTTGGCAGCGTTGGCGGCCTTGACGCGCGGCCAGCGGGCGGTCGTCGTACTCCGCTATTTCGACGACCTGACCGAACAAGAGACCGCGATGGCACTGGGCTGCAGCGTCGGAACGGTCAAGAGCCAGTCGTCCCGGGCGTTGGCAGCGTTGCGCCGCTCGCCCGTGCTGAGTGACCGCGACCAAGAGCCTGACCGGACACAGCCTGAACAGACACAACCTGAGCGAACCGAGACCCAGCAGACAAAGACTGAACAGACAAGGGACGGGCGATGAAGGACCACCGAGACGACCGAGACCTGGAGCGTATTCGGAGGCTCCTCGCCAACACAGCGCCAGCTGCGCCTGACCCGTCCGGTCGCGCCGCGACGGTGGAGGCACGGGCCCGGCAGCAGCGCAAGCGGGGGACCATCGGTGCTGTCGCCGTCGTCGGAGCCGTCGCCGCTGTAGTCATCACGCCAACCTTTCTGAAGACCAATGTCTACGCACCGGACAACGTGGCGGGTCCAGCCGACGCCACACAGGCGTCGGGCCCGACCCCTGGCGCCACGGGCCCACCGACCGCCTCTTCCACCGATTTCGGCCCGACACAAGTCGGTTCGTGCCCAGGCGAGGACGACCAAGCTCACTTCGCTGCGACCGGACGGGCACCGCACTTGTCGTCAGATGCCGCCTTCATTCGACTCTGCGCTCCGACCTATGCGGGGGCGGCCGTCGACTGGGTGGCTCCCCAAGACGCCTTGATCGTCGACGTCGACACGTTCGTCTCCGCGCTCAGTGAGAAGCGGGCCGCAGATCCCGACCGCTGCCAGGCTCTACGCCCTCAGTCGGACCCATACTTCTTCCGCGTGGGATCCGTGCTGCCCCGAGTGGATCAGAATGCTCCCGATGTACCGGAGCAGACCTTCTTCGTCAGCAGCATGTGCACGGACATCATCGTCGAGGGCAAGCCGATCGAGAGCGATGTGGTGCTGGACAGCTTCTTCGACGCGTTGGCCGAACAGCGTCGCCAGTCGCCTGCGCCGGAGCGCTGGGTCCTCGAATGTTCCAGCTATCAGACGGGATACGAAACGAGAGGCGTCCCCGTCACCACCTCTACATTGTTCGGCTCCCTCTGTTTTGGGTACGGCCGAGGTGCCCGCGTGGTCGACGCAACCGACGTGATGGCGCAATTCAACGAAGAGTGGCGACGAGCAATAGACCTCCGCGACCAACCGCCCCTACGCGTAAACCGGTGCCCGTTATCGGATGTCGACATGCCGAGACTGATCCTCATCACTCAATGGGAAGATGTGGTGGCCCTGGAGTTGAACGAGTGCGGGGACTACCGGATCGGCCATTACCAGTTCCTGCCCAGCCAGTCGCTCCACGACCTCACGGGGCTGCCCTACGACCCGGATCTCCCATGGTCAGCGCCTCCAGAGTCCTGACACCACCTTCCGACTTGTCAGACGCTCGGACGGCTATAGCGGTCCCAGAGTCTGACAAGTCGGAACGGGAAGGTGGCGGGGGCTGGCCGGGCTAGCGGGCGCCGTACACGATGATCGATATGCCGACATAATGCGCCGAGAAGGCAGCGATCGTGCAGGTGTGAAACACCTCATGGAAGCCGAACCAGCGCGGGATCGGGTTGGGCCACTTGAACCCATAGACCAGCCCGCCGACTGAATACAGCAGCCCGCCGGCGATGATCAGCGTCAGCACCGCTGGACCGGCCGATCGAGCGAAGTCACCCAGCCAGAACACGGCCGCCCACCCGAGCGCGATGTAGACCGGTAGATAGAGCCAGCGCGGCGCTCCGATCCAAAAGACACGGAACGCGATACCGAGCAATGCTCCACCCCAGACGAGGCTCAGCAGCAGCTTCGCACTGGTGCCGTCGAGCAGCATGATGGCGAACGGGGTGTAGGTGCCGGCGATCAGCAAGAAGATGTTGGAGTGGTCGAGTCTGCGCAGCACGCCATGCCAGCGTGGACCCCAATGCCCTCGATGGAAGAGGGCCGACACGCCGAAGAGGGAGGTCGAGGAACCCGCAAAGACGGTGGAGGCGAGTCTCGCTGTGTTGTCCGGCGCAAGGGCTATCAGCACGATGCCGGCCACCAAGCTGAGCGGGAAGGTCGCCAGGTGCAGCCATCCCCGGAGCTTGGGTTTGATCTCGCGAGCCGCCTCTTTCAGCAACTCCCCCGAATGGCTGACCATGTATTAACCGTATCGGGCAAATCCTGGCAGGCAACAACGGTAGCCTCATCCCGAGAAATGGTGCGTGGTGGGCGCCCGGCGGCCGCAACGCCTGATGGTTGTCGTCACAATCGAGGGAGTGTCACGTGGCGTCGGTGTGGTCCCTGGCCTATGGGCTCTACGAACGACGACTCCTGCGTCGACTTACCCCTGAGCGCATCCCCGAGCACATCGGGGTCATGTGCGACGGGAATCGACGTTGGGCCAAAGCCTTCGGTGAGGAACTCACGGGCGGCTATGTCGCCGGCGCCGACAAGATCGAAGAGTTCCTCGGTTGGTGCGACCAGTTGCAGGTAAAGCTCGTCACACTGTGGCTACTGTCGACCGACAACCTGGCCCGTCCGGCCGAGGAGATCGAGCCCCTGATGCGGGTCATCGAGAACCTGGTAGACGACCTCGCCGCAGAGCGTCGCTGGCGGATCAATCCCGTGGGCGCCCTCGACCTGCTGCCCGCCGCGACGGCGGTTCGGCTCAAGACGGCAGCCAATTCGACCAGCGACATCGACGGTATGACGGTCAACATCGCGGTTGCCTACGGGGGTAGACGCGAGCTGGCTGACGCGGTGCGCTCGCTGCTCCACGAGCACGCGGCGCAAGGCACTACGATCGAGGAGCTGGCCGAGTTCATTGACGTCGAGCACATCGCGGAACACCTGTACACGCGCGGCCAACCCGATCCTGACCTGGTGATCCGCACGTCAGGCGAACAGCGCATGTCAGGCTTCATGCTCTGGCAGAGCGCGCACAGCGAGTTCTATTTCTGCGAGGCCATGTGGCCAGATTTTCGGCGTACGGACTTCCTCCGGGCGATTCGCGACTATGCCGCCCGTAGCCGCCGCTTCGGGACCTGACCGATCGCCGTTGAGCGGCGCCTTTGTTGGGCGTGTCTCCACCGACACGACAAGTCCCCGCCGTAGCGTCGAAGTCGACGGCAAGCAGGTGTTGCTTGGCGCCTCGGGAGGTCTCACGTGCATCAGCCGTCAGGGCAGGCAGCAGGCCCTTCGGTGAGAGATTCCCGGTCCGACTAGTCCGGACCGGGCGGGCGATGCGCCAGCGGTCTGCGAGGAGACACAGTGGCCGCTGCCACCCGCACCACCGAAGGCACCTCCGCCCGTCGCAGGGCCGGGGCAGGCACCACAGAGCCGCCGCACGCAGTCGCGCGTGATGACGTGACCGCACAGACGCCAACGCCCGATGTTCGAACGTACGTGCTCGACACCAGTGTGTTGCTGGCCGACCCGGGGGCGTTGAAAAGGTTTCACGAACACGAGGTGGTTCTGCCTGTCGTCGTGATCACCGAGCTCGAAGGCAAGCGCTCCCATCCCGAGCTGGGCTATTTCGCTCGGTCCGCCCTGCGAAGCCTTGATGCGCTGCGCATCATCCACGGACGCCTTGATGCGCCGGTGCCCATCGGGGATGACGGCGGCAGCGTGCGAGTGGAGCTCAATCACAGCGACGCGGCGGTGCTGCCGGCAGGGTTCCGCCTCGGTGACAACGACACCCGCATCCTCGCAGTGGCTCTCAACCTTCGAGCTGAAGGCCATGCGGTCACCCTCGTGTCTAAAGACCTGCCGATGCGGGTCAAGGCGTCTGCCGTCGGCCTGAACGCCGAGGAGTACCGCGCCGAGCTCGCCGTCGAGAGCGGTTTCACCGGCATGGCCGAAGTCGATGTCGCCGTCGTCGACGTCGATGCGTTGTATGACGAGGGGACCGTTGACCTCGATGCGGCGCGAGACCTGCCGTGCCACACCGGCCTGGTGCTCTTGTCCGAGCGGGGCAGCGCCCTCGGACGGGTGACCTCCGACAAGCGAGTCAAGCTCGTGCGGGGAGACCGCGAGGTGTTTGGGCTGCGAGGGCGGTCCGCCGAGCAGCGGGTGGCGTTGGATCTGCTGCTTGACCCCGAAATCGGCATCGTGTCGCTCGGCGGCCGGGCAGGTACGGGCAAGTCGGCGTTGGCGTTGTGCGCCGGACTCGAGGCCGTGCTGGAGAGGCGACAGCACAAAAAGGTGGTGGTGTTCCGTCCGCTCTTTGCCGTGGGTGGGCAGGAACTCGGCTATCTGCCGGGCAGCGAGTCCGAAAAGATGCAGCCCTGGGCGCAAGCCGTCTTCGATACGTTGGGCGCGTTGACCAGCAGTGATGTCATCGACGAAATCTTGGCGAGAGGCATGCTCGAGGTGTTGCCGCTGACCCACATCAGGGGTCGGTCCCTGCATGACGCCTACGTCGTCGTGGACGAGGCCCAGTCTCTCGAGCGCAACGTCTTGCTCACCGTCTTGTCGCGCGTGGGAGCCAACTCCCGGGTCGTGCTCACCCATGACGTGGCGCAACGAGACAACCTCCGAGTCGGCCGCCATGACGGGGTCGTCGCCGTGGTCGAAAAGCTCAAGGGCCATCCGCTGTTCGCTCACGTGACCCTGACCCGGTCCGAGCGTTCCCCCATCGCTGCGTTGGTGACGGAAATGCTGGAGGACATCTCCATCTAGCCCGCACCCGTCTCAAGGAGGGTAGGGATTGTTACCAATTTGATATCTGGCGAGGCTTCCGACAGGCTAGGGGCAATCCCCTAGCAGCTCGAGGAGCTTCGTCTTGCCCGAAACCCATGTCACGCCCCGCCACAAGGCGCCCCGATCGGTAACCCGGTCGGCGTCCCGCCTGGCTGTCAAGGCGGCGGCCGTCGTGCCCGCTCCCCGGCTGACAGGAGCCTTGGCGCTGATGGGCGCAGCCGGGATCGCCGTGAACGCAGGAGTGGCTGTTCAGGGCAACGCAGACGCGACCGACATCGGGCCAGCCACAGCAGATCTGGCGGTCAGCTCCCTCGAAGCAATCGACACGGCGCGGCTAGCCGCGCGGGGGACGGAAGTCCAGAGCGAAGCACGACGCCTGAGCCGTTCGGACGACCGCCCGGCGTTGCCGATCCATCAGCGGGCGACCAAAGCGGCGAGCCTTCCGCTGGACCATCAGGAACTGGACGGAGCCATGACAGAGCGGGTCGAGCCCCCCCAGCCCACTGACCCGCGCGCTCTCGCTCAGTCGATGCTCCCCGCCTACGGTTGGAGCTCGAGCGAATTCTCCTGCCTCGACCAGCTGTGGGTCAGTGAGAGCGATTGGGACCCCACCGCCATCAATCCGACCTCCGGCGCTTACGGCATACCGCAATCGCTGCCCGCAGAGAAGATGGCTACCACTGGATCAGATTGGCGCACAAACCCCGCGACGCAGATCGCGTGGGGGCTCGGCTACATCCGCGACTCGTATGGCACTCCATGCGGCGCCTGGAGCTTCAAGCAAGGCAACAACTGGTACTGACCAGGCTGATTCCCCCCGCGCCGGTCAGGTAACGGATTGGTAACGCTTAGGGGTGGGCTCTCGGCCTTTCGGATGATTTCATGTTGATTGAACCCCACCGCGGAAAACATCCGCTGTTGCACTCTGCTCAAAAGGGGTTCTTGTGTCTCATAGTCCATTGCGGGTGGCTCGGCGTGCTACAGCCGTCGCCGCCTCGGGCTTGTTAGTAGCGGCCGTCGTCCCTTCGATGGTCAGCGCTCAAGCTCAATCCGTACCAGGGGCTGCCATCGCGGCAGCCACCTTGCCTGACGACCTGAAAATTCCGGACAAGGCTCCGAAATCCGGTGTCTACAACGTGGTCTTGGCCGACCAGCCGGAGACGGTGTACGACGGTCACGTGCCGGGATATCCAGCCACGCGAGCCGCTCAGGGCGACTCTTTCGAGGATGACGCCGACGCAGCCCGCTACCGGGGCTACCTGGAGGCCAGGCAGGACACGTTCCTCGCCAGGATTCGGGCCAGCGAGCCGCTCTACCGCTACACGACCGCGCTCAACGGCTTTTCGGTCAAGCTCAGCGGCACCCAGGCAACTCAGCTGCGCTCGATGCCAGGCGTGCTCAGCGTCCAGGCAGACCGGGCCGAGAAGCTCGAGACGGTCGACTCACCGAAGTTCTTGGGCCTCAGTGGCCCGAGGGGTGTGTGGGCCCGTAACGGTGGAACCGAAAAGGCCGGCAAGAACATCGTGGTCGGTATCGTCGACACCGGCCTCTGGCCGGAGAACCCGTCCTTTGCCGGTGATCCTCAGGTCCCTGACGTGCGGGGCTTCGACGGCATCTGCCAGGAGGGCCAGCGCTGGGACAGGACCATCTGCAACAGCAAGGTTATCTCCGCGCGCTACTTCGTCAAGGGCATCGGAGTGCAGAACCTCTCCGAGGACGAGTTCGTCTCTCCCCGCGACGGGAATGGCCACGGCTCACACACCGCGTCAACCGCCAAGATGATGCGCCGCATGCTGACCGACTTCTCGGAGAGCATCGCTCCGGTGTAGGACTTGCCGTTTCCTAGCACGACCTTGCCCGGGAACAGGTGGTGCGTGCTAGCGGCAACCGTCGCGATCCAGGGGCTGGGGTGCGCGACTGTCGACTCAGTCGGTCCGCTGTTGCCGGCCGAGGCAGCCACGAACACGCCCGCCGAGGCCGCACCGAGGAACGCGATCTCGACCGGGTCCTGGAAGTTGTCCTGGGAGCCGCTGATCGAGTAGTTGATCACGTCGACGCCGTCTTGGACCGCCTTGTTGATGGCTTCAACGGTGTCGCTGGTGTAGCAGCCGGTATTAGCCGGGTCGGCAGCTTCCCAGCAGACCTTGTAGACAGCGATGTGGGCTGCTGGCGCCATACCGGAGGCCTTACCGAAGTTCTGACCCTCGATGTGGATGCGGA
>JACCZJ010000450.1 GCA_013696065.1 Nocardioidaceae bacterium | reverse complement strand
ATGTATCGCATCGCTGAGGTTCTCGAAGGGAGGCACGAGCAGTTCGCCGCGGAGGTCGAGCGAGCCGAGGGCCTTTCTGCTAAAGCGGCCTCCGCCGTCGTCGACTCCAGCGTCGATCGGCTGGTCTGGTATGCCGGTTGGGCCGACAAGGTGGCCCAGGTGGTCGGGTCGACCAACCCGGTGGCGGGCCCATACTTCGACTTTTCCGTCCCCGAGCCGACCGGAGTGGTCGCCATCGTGGCGCCCCAGGAGTCTTCGCTGCTCGGTCTGGTCAGCGTGGTGGCGCCAGCCGTGGTGACAGGCAACACCTGCGTCGTGGTGACGTCATACCGACGTCCACTGCCCGCGATCTCCCTCGCCGAAGTGCTGGCTACCTCCGATGTGCCGGGTGGGGTGGTCAACCTGTTGACCGGCAACCCCGCGGAGGTCGCGCCGTGGCTCGCCTCGCACATGGATGTCAACGCGATCGACCTTAGCGGCGTCACCGACCAGCAGCTCGCGACCGCGCTGCAGGAGGCGGCTGCCGACAACCTCAAGCGCGTTATGCGGCCAGATGTTCAGGAGCTGGATTGGGACGCGGACCCCGGGACCGGCCGGCTCACGGCGTTCTTGGAGACCAAGACAGTCTGGCATCCGATCGGTTTATGAGGGTGTCACCACCGGCGCTGCGAAACGCTAGTTTCGGGTGCCGACGGCGAGCAGGTACTCCTGCTCGAAGCGGGCCTCGTCCTCAGTGCCGAGATTCCACTCACGGCAGAAGTCTTCGAGCGCCGCCTCCAACTCCTGATCGCGACCGTTGCTCCGGGCATGCTTCAGCGTTGAAATGGTCGGTCCGTACCGTTGCTTGAAGTGCTCACCCCAGTCGAGGGGATGCTGGAAGGCCGTCACCTCGAGCACCCGGCGTTCGAGGGTCTCGAACGTCACCTTGTCACCGAACAATTCGCTGAGGTGTTGCTCCGAGCCCCAAAGCGGCGGCGGCTGGGCCCCCGGCGGTGGTGGCGGCGCAAATCCGCCCATGGTGCGGAACAGGCCGCCGATCATCCCCTCGGGGGTCCAGCTCGTGAGACCGACCGTCCCGCCTGGTCGGCAGACCCGGACAAGTTCGTCGGCGACCAGTTGATGGTGCGGAGCAAACATCGCCCCGATGCAGGACATCACGACATCGAAGTCCTCGTCAGGGAAAGGCAGGTGTTCGGCGTCGGCTTCAGCCCAATCCAGCTGTATCCCTCCCGAACGGGCGCGCTCTCGACCCGCATCGAGCAGTTCCGGTGTCAGGTCACTGGCCACCACCGAGGCGCCGCGCTCCGCGGCGGGAATGGCGGCGTTGCCCGTGCCTGCGGCGACGTCGAGAACGCGCAGGCCGGGACCGATCCGGCAGGCTTCCACCAGCGCGGGCCCAAGGGGAAGGAGGAAGGTATCCACCATGGACGGATAGTCGCCTGAAGCCCACATTGCACGATGACGTGCTTTGAGGCCTTCATCTGTAGTTGTCATGGCTAGCCGCCCTTCTCTGCGGAAACCAGTCAGCCTATCTTTGGGCCTTAGCGGCAGACAAGACTCGGGGTCCAAACAAGATCCCCTAAAAGCTCGCAGTCAGCGATACGCCTGTCGGACCACGGCAGCGGCCGCCTCGCTGAGTGTGGATTCGCCCGCATGGGCCTTCTCCACCAACTTGTCGTAGGCCTGGTCCATCTCCAGATTGTGTTTGTGCGCGAGCACACCTTTGGCCTGTTCGATGGTCGAGCGTGCGGCGATGGCGTGGCGCACTCGGGCGGTGATGTCCTCTGCGGCGATATCTCGTGTCTGGATCAGGATCGCGGTCGAGAGATCTGCGAAAGCCTGGCCGAGCAGCAGGTCCTCCTTGTTCTTCCCACCCGGCTCTCTCTTGAAGACGTTGAGGCCGCCGAGGATGCGCCCGTGCCACCGCATGGGGAAGGCCATGACGGTCTGGAAACCCGCGTCAGCAATGGCCTCTCCGACATTCCCCCAGCGACCCCTGATCTCCTCCCGCGACGTCGCAACAGTCACATCACCTGTTTTGACACCCTCGATGCACGGACCGTCGCTGCGCTGAATCTGAAAGAGCTCCAACTGCGCCATCCCGTGGGAGGTCGCACTGAGCAGCTCCAGTTCGCCTGACTCTGCCAAGACCATGAGACCGATTGCATCAGCATGAACGAGCCCAGCACAGTCACTCAGGAGACGAGCCAAGACGTGAGAGGTATCGAGACCTTCAACGATGGCCGCGGCGGCGTCCGCAAAAGCTTCCGTCGTAGTTCGGGCGGTCATGTTCTCTCGTTCCCTGGTGCGTCGTTGTCGAGACTGAAATTGCGCCGTCGCTCGATGACCTCGATGGCGAGGCTTCCGAGGCCCATGTCTTCGCTGAACGCGTAAGCCCGGATCAGGGCCAACGCATCCTCTGGGCTGATGGCGAGTTGGGCCACCACCATGCCGGTGGCTTGATGAATCTTGTCCCTGACCATCCAGCTCTCACTGCTCAGGTCTGCACGCGAACCAGAGTCGCGCACGATTGCCGCGCCCACCGCGTCTGCGAGGAATTGGGCGTCAGCGCGCTCTTGCTGTAACGGTCGACGCGCGGCTTGATAGACGCTGAGCACCCCGATGATCTCTGAGCCGGATCGCATCGGAAACGCATACAAGGTGACCTCCCCGATAGCAGAGCGGGCGGCCTTGGCGAACATCGGCCATCGCTGCGTCTGCTCCCCCACCAACCCAGCTTCTACGATCTGGCCGGACGTGAAGGCATCTCGGCCAGGGCCCTCACCAAGAACCTCTTGGAGATCCTCCAGTCGATCCGCCGTGGCGTTGGTCGCACACAGAGTTACCCGTTCCGGTTGCGTGTAAGCGAGGGTGATCGCGCCCCCATCGGCATCCACAACGGCTACGTAGGTGCGGCACAGCCTAAGCGGCAGCGGGGTTTCGCTATCCTCATCGACGACGGCGCGAGCCAGCTGAGCCAGTATCCCGGGTCGCCCGTCCATGATCCCCGCCTCTCAGCGCTCGTAGCCGGGGATCCCGCGGGCTGGAAGGCGCTGAGGCCAGCCTCAGTGCTCAACGCTACCGTCTTTTGCGGCTGCTGCGGACGGGCCAGCCGCTCGCGAGCTTCGAAACGTCCACTTTGCGGAGGTGCCCGCCGGTGGGAGCCTCTTTCACCGCGGGATGGTCATTGCGGCATACCCAGGTTTGATCACCCGTTCGATGAGGTCGAGCCGTTCGTCGAACGGCACGAAGGCACTCTTCATCGCATTGACCGTGAACCATCGCATGTCGTCGAGATCGAAGCCGAACGCCTCGGAGAGCAGCTCCATCTCACGGCTCATCGTGGTGCCGCTCATCAACCGGTTATCAGTGTTGACGGTCACGCGGAACCGCATCCGAGTCAACAGGCCGATCGGGTGCTCGCCGAGGGATGGGGCCGCGCCCGTCTGCAGATTCGACGAGGGGCACATCTCCAGCGGAACCCGGCGATCGCGCACGTATGCCGACAGCCGCCCCAGCCGGACTCGGCCAGAGGTGGCGTCGACCTCGATGTCGTCCACGATCCGTACGCCGTGGCCGAGTCGCTCGGCGCCACACCACTGCAACGCCTGCCAGATCGAAGGCAACCCGAACGCCTCGCCTGCATGGATCGTGAAGTGAAAGTTCTCACGCTGCAGGTATTCGAAGGCGTCAAGGTGTCTGGTCGGAGGAAAGCCCGCCTCGGCGCCTGCGATGTCGAAACCGCTCACACCCTTGTCTCGATGACGCACTGCCAGCTCGGCGATCTCCCGGGAGTTCGCGGCATGCCTCAGCGCGGTGACGAGCTGGCGTACGACGATCCGCTGACCGCGAGCTGCTGCCGAGGCGACCCCCTCGTCAAAACCTTCTTGCACAGCCTCGACGACCTCGTCGAGGCTCAACCCTGCGTTGAGGTGCTGCTCCGGCGCGTAGCGTGACTCGGCATACACCACCCCATCGGAAACCAGATCCTCCACGCTTTCGCGTGCAACGCGACGCAGCTGATCAGCGGTCTGCATCACCGCGATGGTGTGATCGAAGGTCTCCAGATAGCGCACGAGGCTGCCCGAGCTCGCCGAGTCGACGAACCAGCGATCCAAGCTTGCCGCATCGCCGGCAGGCAGCTCGTGGCCGACCTGGTCGGCGAGCTCGACTATCGTCTGTGGTCGAAGCCCCCCGTCAAGGTGGTCGTGCAGCACGGCCTTGGGGGCGTCGATGAAGCGTCGGTCCGCTGACTGATGCATGGGGCTATCCTCCCAGGTAGTCCTCCCCCTCCCCTGTGTCATTCCCGCCTGCGACGGAAAGCCGCCCATGGAGCCACCCACCAGCACCCATCCACAGCCGGTCGCGATCGTAACGGGCGCGGCCCGTGGCATCGGTGCTGCGGTGTCGAGGCGGCTCAGCAGCGACGGTTTTAGCGTCGCCGTACTCGACCTCGACGAAGACGCCTGCGCCGCGACCGTCGAAGCGGTGCAGTCTGCTGGCGGCAGGGCAT
>JACCZJ010000436.1 GCA_013696065.1 Nocardioidaceae bacterium | reverse complement strand
CACGGCAACAGGTCGGGCCTCCAGGACGCGGAACCCTTTCGCCGACGCCAATCGCACACAGCTGAAGCCCTGCTCACTGATCCAGCGTTGCAACGAGTCAGCGCCAAGGTTCTTGCCCACCACCAAGACGGCGCGTCCGGCCGGAGTCAGCCTGGGCAACCACTCGAGCAGCAGCTCGTGCAAGGCCGCCTTACCAATCCGAATGGGTGGGTTGGACCAAATCTCGTCGAACTGCACAGCAGTCGGGATGGCGGCTGGCGCCACGGCACGCACCCGATCCTCCACCCGCAGCGCTTTCGCGTTGTGCCGACACAACCGCAGTGCTCGCTCATTCACATCGATGGCCCAAACCTGGGCTTCTGGCACCAGCGTGGCCAGCGCGCAAGCAATCGCGCCATAGCCACATCCCAGGTCGAGATACGGGCCGGGGCTGGTCGGCGGTTTGGTCTCCCGGAACAGAACCGACGTGCCCACGTCCAACCTCCCGGCGGCGAAAACGCCGGCTGCCGATTGCAGGGTGAGTTCGCGCCCCCAAACGCGGGCGGTGACGGGTTGCCGTCGCTCGGACGAGCTGGGGTCGACGGTGAAGTAGTGGTCGCTCATGTCTGCGTCCTTGGGCGAAGGTCAGAGACTCCGCAAGCATCCGCACGGATTTCCTTCGGCCCCCTCACAGCGCGCGCGTCCCACGCCCTCGTGCCGAGTTCTGTGTTACCGGGATACCCGACCTCCTCGAGAGCTAGCCCCCGGGCCGGCACGACGAAAACCCCCGGGTCGCGGCGCAGCGCCGACAAGACCTCCAGCGGCCAATCCACGAGCTGACGACGTTCGCCGACCGCGATCAAGCACCCGACGAGGGAGCGCACCATGCGCTGGCAGAACGCGTCTGCGATCACCCTGGCCGTCAACGAGTCACCTTCACGAGACCACGCCAGCTCGCGCAGCGTCCTGATGGTGGTGGCACCTTGTCGCCGTTTGCAGAAAGCGGCGAAATCGTGCTCTCCCAGCAGGTGTTGGGCTGCTGCATTCATGGCCTTCTCGTCGAGGTGACGCGGCCACACCAAGACGTGATTGCGCGTGAGTGGATCGGCTGCTGCTGGGTTGTCACAGACGCGATACGCGTAGCGGCGCCAGACAGCTGAGAAGCGGGCGTCGAAGTTGTCGGGCACCGGCGCGATGCAGACCACGCGCAGATCTGTCGGCAGCAGCCGGGCCAACCGTCGAGTCAAAGCTCTCGGTCCGCCAGCACCTAGGGCATCGTGAGGCAGATCGACGTGACACACCTGCCCACGTGCGTGCACACCGGCATCGGTGCGCCCGGCGACCGTCAGCTTTGGCTGCGGAATCCTCAAGACCATGGCCAGGGCCTCTTCGAGACTCGATTGCACGGTACGGCGACCAGGCTGACTGGCCCAACCGGAGAAATCTGTGCCGTCATAGGCCACGTCGAGGCGCAACCGCACCGTGAGCTGCGCGGCGAGCTCCACCAGCTGGCCGGCCACCGCCGTCGACTCACCTTGGTCGATGCTGGGCGCCTGGATCGGTTGAGTCGGCGGCACCATGGCCGTCATTGTTCCTTATCTCAATGCGCGGAAACGTTCTCGCCGCCGGTGCAGGCGCGCCGCAAGTCCGCCGTCCCGGTCGTAGGCTCGAGCGATGGACGTCACCTCACTCGGCTGGCAGACCGATCTCGCGATGCTGAGTCTGGGTGGCAGCCAACTCGACGACCAGGGCGATCACGTCGTCATCCGCAGTCCGCACAATCCCGCTCATTGGTGGGGAAACTTTCTCTTGCTGTCCTGCCCTCCGCCGCCTGAGCAAACTCAGGAGTGGCTCGAACGTTTTCGCGCCACTTTCCCCACTGCCAGCCACACCACCCTGGGATTCGACGGCGTGAATGGTTCCATCGAGCAGCTCACCGGCTTTGCGACTGCCGGTATGACGGCCGAGGTGGCGACCGTGATGACCGCCCAAGAGGTCCGAGAACCGCCTTCGCCCAATGGCGAAGCGCAGTACAAGAGGTTGTCGACCGACGACGACTGGCAACAGCAGGTCGAGCTGAGTGTGGCCTGCAACGAAGACGGCCTCGAGGCTGATCAGTATCGCGAGTTCTGCGCCGCCAGAGCCGCCACCAGACGCTTGATGGTCGACTCCGGGTGGGGGGCCTGGTTTGGGGCATTCCTCGGTGGTCGGATGCTGTCGTCGATGGGCCTGTTCACCACCCAAACAGGGCTGGCGAGATTTCAGTCGGTCGAAACCCATCCAGATGCCAGGCGCCGCGGCTTGGCCGGGACTCTCGTCCATCACGTCGCGGAGTTCGGTTTCAACGAACTCGATGCCCACACCTTGGTGATGATCGCAGATCCGGCATACGCCGCCATCGGCCTGTACCGATCAGTGGGCTTCACTGACACGGAGACACAGCTCCAAGCCGAAAGCCGCCCACCGGCCACGGCGGAGTGACCTACTTGGTGCTCTCGGTGCCCTCGATGTTCGGCTCGGCCTCACCCGGCGCGGCCTCGGAGCTGGTTGCTTCGTCGTCGGCCACCGGCTCGCCACCGACCGTCTCAACCGGGGCTGTCTCTGCCTCGGTGGGCTCCCCACCCACCGTTTCGATGGGCTCTTCGGCACCTTCGACGTCACCGGAGCCACCTTCTACTGGCTCTCCACCGGTTGTTTCTTCGGTGGTATCGCTATCGGCGGGAGCTGCTGCCGCTAGAGCCGTGCTGGAACCCCGAGGAGGCCTGTTGGCGGTGCGGGGGGTCGACGTGAGTTCTTCGGTCACCAGCGCGATCACGGCCATCGGCGCATTGTCGCCCTTGCGAGGACCAATCTTGGTGATGCGAGTGTATCCACCTGGCCGTTCGGCGAAGCGGGGTCCGATTTCCGTGAACAGTTCGTGCACTACGCTCTTGTCGCGGATCACCGAGAGGACCTGGCGACGGTTGTGCAGGTCGCCCCGTTTTGCTTTGGTGATCAGCCGTTCGGCATAGGGACGCAGGACGCGAGCCTTGGCCTCAGTGGTGGTGATGGCGCCGTGTTCGAAGAGACTCGTGGCCAGGTTTGCCAAGATGGCCTTCTGGTGCGAGGGGCTGCCGCCGAGACGAGGACCCTTTTTAGGCGTGGGCATGGTGTGTTCTCACTCTCCCGAGCCGTACGAGGTACTCGGATAGATGGGGTGTAGCTGATTTGTCGGTCTCGCCTGGGCTAGCCGCACGTCGTCTGCTGAGTGTGCCATGAATTCGTTCCGGCACTCTCGCTAGGACGAGTAGTACTGGCCGCAGCACGCTGCCTCTCAGTACTGCTCGTCCTCAGCGAAGCTTACGTCTTCGTCTTCGTCGTAATTGTCGATGACGCTGCTCGGGTCGAAACCGGGCGCGCTGTCCTTGAGGTTCAGACCCATCTCCTGGAGTTTCGCCTTGACCTCGTCGATCGACTTGGAGCCGAAGTTCCGGATGTCTAGCAAGTCCTGCTCACTGCGGGAGAGCAATTCCCCCACAGTGTGGATGCCTTCGCGCTTGAGGCAGTTGTAGGACCGCACGGTGAGGTTGAGGTCTTCGACCGGCAGCGCCAGATCGGCTGCCAGCTGCTCGTCGATCGGGGAAGGCCCGATGTCGATGCCTTCGGCCTCGATGTTGAGTTCACGCGCCAACCCGAAGAGCTCGACCAGAGTCTTGCCGGCAGACGCAAGCGCGTCGCGCGGCTTCATCGAGGGCTTGGTCTCGACGTCGATGATGAGCCGGTCGAAGTCGGTGCGCTGCTCGACACGTGTCGCCTCAACCTTGTAGGTGACCTTCAGCACCGGCGAGTAGATCGAGTCAACCGGCATCCGGCCGATCTCGGTGTCGCCGGCCTTGTTCTGCACTGCGGACACGTAGCCACGTCCGCGCTCGACAACCAGCTCCATGTCGAACTTGCCCTTGTCGTTGAGAGTCGCGATCAGCAGGTCGCTGTTGTGCACCTCCACGCCAGCTGGCGGCGCGATGTCAGCAGCGGTGACTTGACCCGGGCCCTGCTTGCGCAAATACATCGTGACCGGTTCATCCTGCTCCGAGGAGACGACGAGCTGCTTGAGGTTCAAGATGATCTCGGTGACGTCCTCGCGGACGCCGGCGATGGTGGTGAACTCGTGAAGCACCGAATCCACGCGGATCGAGGTGACCGCCGCGCCCGGGATCGAGGAGAGCAGGGTACGGCGCAGCGAGTTGCCGAGCGTGTAGCCAAAGCCTGGTTCGAGAGGCTCGATCGCGAAGCGGGAACGGTGCTCGTTGACTACTTCTTCGGACAGGGATGGGCGCTGAGCGATAAGCACAGAAATCTTTCCTTCCTACGCCGACCTCTATTTGACGACGCAGATTTGATGTGACGTGGTTACTTCTTGGAGTAGTACTCAACGATGAGTTGCTCTTGGACGGGCAGGTCGATCTGCTGCCGGACTGGCAGCTGATGGACCAGGACACGCATCCGACCCGTGATGACTTCGAGCCACGCTGGCACGACACGCTCGCCGTGAGTCTCACGAGCCACGATGAACGGGGTCATCTCCAACGACTTGGCGCGTACGTCGATGACGTCGTGAGCCGAGACCTGGTAGGACGGAATGTCGACCTTGCGGCCGTTGACCTGGAAGTGGCCGTGCCCCACGAGTTGACGGGCGTGGCGACGCGTACGGGCGAAGCCGGCACGGTAGACCACATTGTCGAGGCGGGCCTCCAGCAGCTGCAGCAGGTTGTCTCCGGTTTTGCCGGGACGGCGGCTGGCTTCTTTGTAGTAGTTGAGGAACTGACGTTCGAGGACGCCGTAGGTGTAACGCGCCTTCTGCTTTTCCATCAACTGGTTTCGGTACTCCGACTCCTTGACCCGACCACGGCCGTGCTGACCGGGTGGGTAGGGGCGGCGTTCGTATGCGGCATCTCCACCGATGAGGTCTACCCCCAGGCGGCGGGACTTCTTCGTCATGGGTCCGGTGTAGCGGGCCATGGTTTATCAGTCTCCTTTTCTGGTTTGGGGGTCAGACACGGGGCCGCTTGGGTGGGCGGCATCCGTTGTGGGCGCTTGGGGTGACGTCTTGGATGGTGCCGACCTCGAGGCCGATCGCCCCGAGGGAGCGGATGGCGGTCTCGCGTCCCGAGCCTGGGCCCTTGACGAAGACATCGATCTTTTTCATGCCGTGCTCCATTGCCCGGCGCCCAGCAGCCTCAGCGGCCATCTGGGCGGCGTAGGGGGTCGACTTGCGCGAGCCCTTGAAGCCGACGGTGCCGGCGCTGGCCCATGCGATCACACCCCCGCTGGGGTCGGTGATGGTGACGATCGTGTTGTTGAACGTGCTCTTGATATGGGCGTGGCCCACACCGACGTTCTTTTTTTCCTTGCGTCGCACCTTTTTGGCGCCGGCCTGACGGCCTTTGGGAGGCATATCTCACAAACTCCTGAAGACGAGGGAACTGGTTGGTCGGAGGCGCACGATCATTTACCGGCCTTCTTCTTGCCGGCGACGGTGCGCTTGGGGCCCTTGCGGGTCCGCGCGTTGGTCTTGGTGCGCTGTCCACGAACCGGGAGACCCTGGCGGTGCCGACGGCCCTGGTAGCTGCCGATTTCCACCTTGCGGCGAATGTCGGCGGTCACCTCACGGCGGAGGTCACCTTCGACCTGGAAGTTGGCTTCGATGTAGTCACGAAGCTTGACCAGCTCCTCGTCACCGAGCGTGTGCACCCGAGCGTCGGGGCTGACCCCGGTCGCGTCGAGCAGCTCATGTGCACGAGTTTTGCCGATTCCGAAAATGTAGGTAAGTGCAACCTCGATGCGCTTGTCGCGCGGGAGGTCTACACCGACGAGGCGTGCCATCAGGCGGTGAACCTTTCAGTCGTCGAAGGTGTATGGCGTGCCGCGTCCCTGCCCGCCTCTCGGATCGGACCCAGTTGCGGGTCGTCATTCGAATGGCAAGGCCCCGGCCTTCGGTCCGGGGGTGACGCCTCCATCTCCTGTGAAGGTGGATGGTGACGAGCGGTCACGCTTGGTTGAGGACGGCCGCATAGCCGGACCTCGCTAGGTGCATCAGCCTTGGCGCTGCTTGTGACGCGGGTTGACACAGATGACCATGACCCGCTTGTTACGGCGGATCACCTTGCAATTGTCGCAAATCTTCTTGACGCTCGGGTTGACCTTCATCGAGCTCTCCATGTGAGCGGGCCGCACTCAGTCACGGGGACCGAGGCGTGCCTGCGGGTTGACGGCTGGCTAGGGCTGGTAGGGACTACTTGTAGCGATAGACGATGCGTCCGCGGGTGAGGTCGTACGGCGAGAGTTCCACCACCACGCGGTCCTCGGGGAGGATCCGGATGTAGTGCTGACGCATTTTGCCGCTGATGTGGGCGAGAACCTTGTGCCCGTTGTTGAGTTCAACCCTGAACATGGCGTTCGGGAGCGCCTCCACGACGGTGCCCTCGATCTCGATGACCCCTTCCTTCTTCGGCATATCCTCCGCAATCTCTAGCAGCTGGTGGGCTTGTCGTACGTTGTTGCTGCGCACATCTTGTTGCTGTGCACATCGTGGTGTTGCAGTGGTGCGGTACGTCGAACCGCTGGACCCCGCCGGACGCACCTCCCCATGCCACCCAGTAGAAGGCAGCGCAAGGCACGACAGAACAGACCACAGGTGGGCCGACCCCCAAGTCTAGACCCTCAGCCGAGAACGAAGAAATTGACTGCGCACCAGAGCGCCGCTAGCGTCCGGCAGTCGTGGTGGCCGCCTTGGGTTCGACTCGTAGCATGAGCTATGCCCTTCTACCGTGACCAGGTCTTCCCACGGCTGATGAACCTGATGATGGACACCAAGGAAACCCGCAAGGCCCGGGCACGCGTGTGTTCGGATCTGCGAGGTGACGTGGTCGAGATCGGTTTCGGCACCGGCCTCAACCTTCCGCACATGCCCTCCACCGTGAGCCGGTTGCGGGTGGTGGAGCCGGCCGAGCTCGGCGTACGCCTGGCCCAGGACCGAATCGCCGCCGCGCCCGTCCCCGTCGAGATCGCCGGTCTCGATGGTCACTTCTTGCCCTTCGAGGACGACTCAGCCGACGCGGTCCTCTGCACATGGACGCTGTGCACGATTCCCGACGCCGTGGCGGCTGTGCGAGAAGCCAGACGTGTCCTGCGTCCCGGGGGGACATTTCACTTCGTCGAACACGGTGCCGCTCCGGATACAGCGGTGCGCACGTGGCAGAACCGACTGAACGGGGTCCAGCAGCGGGTCGCTTGCGGTTGCAACCTGAACCGCGACATCCCTGCGCTCGTGGCGGCCGGAGGTCTTACCATCCGGCGTCTCGACGCCTACTACACCCAGGGCCAGCCCAAGATGTTCGGTGCAACCTCCGAAGGCGTTGCCGAGGCCGCCTGAGTGCGCCGTATGGACCGTGAGACGCGCCGTGGCCCTACGCCAGAGCGCAGGGGACACCCAAGCCAGCGAGTTTGACCGCTCCTCCGTCGAGAGCGGTGAGGATCAGCGCACCCTCCGCGGTCAGGGTGAACGAGTGCTCGAAGTGCGCCGACCAAGAGCCGTCTTGGGTTACGACGGTCCACTCGTCGTCGAGCACGTCAGTCTCGATGGTGCCCATGGTGATCATGGGCTCCACCGCCAGCGCCATACCGCTCACCAGTCTTGGCCCTTTGCCGGGGCGGCCAAAGTTGGGCACGCTCGGGGGCATGTGCATGGCTGAGCCGATGCCGTGCCCGACGTAGTCCTCGACCAGGCCGTAGTGGCCCTGCGAACGAACATAGGACTCGACAGCGTGGGAGATGTCGGTGAGTCTGCCGCCGACGCGGGCGGCAGCAAATCCACGCCACATCGACTCTTCGCACACCCGCATGAGTTCCTGTAGTGCCTCGGACACCCCCCCGACCGCGACGGTGATAGCGGCGTCCGCATGCCAACCCTCGACCACTGCTCCGCAGTCGAGCGAAATCAGATCGCCGTCTTGCAGGCCTCGGTCGCCTGGAATCCCGTGCACCACCTGGTTGTTGACTGACGCGCAGATCGTCGCGGGGAAGCCGTGATAGCCCAAGAAGTTCGACGTGGCGCCGCGGGACCGGATGTGTTCGGCTGCGATCGCATCGAGATCCCCGGTCGTCACGCCAGGCTTAACTTCAGACCGCAGGAGGGACAGCGTCTCAGCAACGACAAGACCAGCTTCTCGCATCAAGGCAATCTGCTCAGGCGTCTTGATCTCGATGCTGCGTTCGCGAAACATAGTTGCCCTCAGTG
>JACCZJ010000379.1 GCA_013696065.1 Nocardioidaceae bacterium | reverse complement strand
GTCACCATCGTCAAGGGTCAGACAATCTTGGGCGAGCCCAAGAGTGATGCGGGCAAGCGATCGGTGACGATCCCGCCGCACATCATCCCTAAGCTCCAAGAGCACGTGAAATCGCACGCCGCCTTCGGTCGAGACGGCCTCGTGTTTCCACCAGCCCCCGGGGACGGCTATTTGGCGGGCTCGACACTTCACCGCGTCTTCACCCCAGCCAAACACAAAGCCGACAGGCCGGACATCCGCGTGCATGACCTCCGACACTTCGGCGCGATCATGGCTGCCCGCTCCGGAGCAACCCTAGGAGAGCTACAACAACGACTCGGGCACTCGACTGCGCAGGCCGCGATCATCTACCAGTCCGCGGTCAGCGAACGCTCACCACAGATTGCCGCGGCGCTCTCGGCGCTCGCCAAAGACGAGTCCATGTGAACGCGACGCTATTCAACCCATGTGGCCGGCCAACCAAACGCATGGGCATCTCCCGTAACTTGCCGCTCCAATGACGATCCATCAGGTCCGGGCCAATCACGAAGCATCTGGGCAGTCGCCTTCGCAGACGCGCCGTAACCCTTGTCGGACGTCTGCCGGTCGCCTTGATGGCTGCCTTGGGTGGCATCGACGCTGGTCTCGCTTGACTCGGCTGGGCAACCTCGCGCGCGTGATGGGCGCACGCCAAGGCGAAGCCGGGTCGTAGTTGGGGGTCCTTCCGTGGCCCCGCAACCACGGAAGGGCGTGTGTCGGTTCGTCGAGTCTGGTTGCATGGCGACCGTGTCGTCGTCTACTCCCGGCCCGGTCGGTCTCCGGGTTGTGTTCGCGAAGCCTGCGTACCGGCGACTATGGGCAGCGCGGACGGCTTCGCAAGGGGGCGATGTGTTCGCCACGATTGCACTGGTGCTCTTGGTCTATGACCTGACCGGTAGCGGGGTGGGCGTCAGCGCCGTCGTGATCGCCGAGATCCTTCCCGTACTGCTGCTCGCGCCACTCGCCGGCACTCTGGTCGACCGGCTGCCCCGCGTGCCGGTGATGGTGGGAGCAGACATGCTCCGGGCCGTGCTCGCAACGTCCCTGATCTTCGTCGACAACAACGTATCGGCGATCTATCTGATTGCTGCTGTCCTGTCAGTCGGGGCAGTCTTATTCAATCCAGCCGCGAACAGTGCCCTGCCTACATTGGTTGCGGAAGACGAACTGGTCGCCGCCAACAGCGGCATATGGACCGCCGCCGTACTCAGCCAGATCGCACTAGCTCCACTCGGTGGAGCTCTGTACGCCGCTGCCGGTCCAGATCTTGCTTTCGGTCTCAACGCGGCGAGCTTCGCCATCAGCGCCCTTTTACTCAGCGGTTTACACCTACCCTCGGCCCCACCGTCTACTGCACGGCGAGGATGGATGCGCGATGCCTTGGATGGTGCGCGGGTTCTGATCAGCGACCGGCTGTTGCGTGCGCTTGGTATCGGGCAGCTACTCGCAGCCCTTTCGGCCGGAGCGACGAGTGCCCTGCTTGTTGTCTTGGCGCGAGAACACCTCGACCTGGCGTCCAGCAGCTACGGGCTGCTTCTCGGCTCGATTGGGATCGGCGCAACCTTAGGTCCGTTGCTGCTGACCCACTGGATCAAGGACCCCCGGCGGCCGGTTTTCGTGTTTGGCCCCTATGCCGTGCGAGGCCTGGTCGACCTGGTCTTAGCCGTGACAACGGCGCTGCCGTTGGCCATGGCTGTCCTTGTGGCCTACGGGCTCGGCACCTCCACCGGAGCCGTCACCTTTATGTCGTTGCTCCAGTCCCACGTCGCCCCGGAGATTCGAGGTCGGATCTTCGCCAGCTTCGACCTGATCTGGCAACTTGGACGCCTGCTGTCCATTCTGGGAGGTGGCCTGCTGGCCGACGCCTTCGGGATTCGCGCAGTCTTCTATGTCGGAGGCATGCTGCTCATCCTGGCGGCGGTTATCGGCTGGACCGGCGCGCGACGGGCCGCCACCGCTGTTTGACGAGGCAATGCGCGAAGCGCCGGAGCGACGTCCTGATACTTGACGCGTGTCCGGCGGTCATTTTGGCGATTGTCGGCGGTTTTATACACCGAGTTTTCGACCAACCTGGTCGATGCGGAGCTGACACGACTAGCGTCGCCGACGGCCAGACCACATAGAGGCAGACGTCGCCGGGGAAGTCTTCACGCTCGGCCAACTTTTCACCCAATGGGGCGTCCAGCTGAGTTCGAACCAGATAGGGGGAGTCCGCGCCAAAGCGGGTCAGGCCGTGACCGTGACCAGCAACGGCAAGCCCTACACCGGGGACCCCAGGGAGCTCCGTCTCGAGCCGAACAACAGATCGTGGTTCAACTCAACTGAGCAGCCGGATGTTTGGAGGGAACATGCGCAGGCCGTACGGGTTGGCCGTGTGAATAGCCGGGACTGCGAGGGAGACTTCCCAGCCGGCTGGCGAGAGCTCGCTCAATAGCAAGGATCACAGTTTTTCCCCGCGCAGACGGTCGACGCCGCTCCGTGACGCGATGCCTCCGACCACGCGCACGTTTGAACTCTGCTACGAGCAAAGCGCCCACGGGGTTCAAACCCGCGTACCGGCACGGCACCCGTAACGCCCGTCGAGACGGATGCGGTAGGTAGGCAGTCCAGAGCCCACGGCATCGTTCAAAGGAGGCTCACAGCGGCGTCTGCCAGCTGGCCACCAACACCTGCAGCTCGATGATGAGGCGCGCCCATAAACCTGTCACCTCGAGCACTCCGACGACGATCAGCAGCAAGCCGCCCACCTGCATCACCGCGCGGGCATGCCGCCGAGCCCACGCAAACGCCTTAGAGGCGCGCTCGACACCGAGCGCGGCCGCAATGAAGGGCAAGCCCAGCCCAACACTGTAGGCGAAGGAGAGCAGGGCGCCGCGCCCAGCTCCGCCGGTGCTGGCCGACAACGCCAGAACCGCGGCGAGCGTCGGGCC
>JACCZJ010000366.1 GCA_013696065.1 Nocardioidaceae bacterium | reverse complement strand
ATCCCCGATATAGCACACGCTCGCTTGCCGTAATTGGTCAGTGTTCCGGGAGGTTGGACGCTTCGAAAGCTCCCCCTAGTCGCGCGCATCGGGCGTTTGGCAGCTCGAATCTCCGTCCCGTGTGACTTCGAGGTCGAATGCTGGACTCAAAGTCACACCTCAGCTTGGTGACCGCCCCGATGCCCCGCTCGCGTCACTAATTCTGATGCCGTCAGTGGTAGGCGCGGTGCAGCGCGACGATTCCACCCGATAAGTTCCGGTACTCCACGCGGCGCCAACCAGCCCGGCCGATCACGGTGGCTAGCGCGTGTTGATCTGGCCAGGCCTGGATCGACTCGGCCAAGTAGACGTAGGAGTCGGGGTTCGAGGAGACGCGGCGGGCTACCGCAGGGAGCGCCCGCATCAGGTATTCGACATACACGGTGCGGAATGGCGCGAAGGTTGGCTGGCTGAACTCGCACACGACGAGTCGCCCACCCGGCTTGGTGACCCGGCGCATCTCTTCGAGACTCCTAGGCGTGTCGACCACATTGCGCAGGCCGAAGGAGATGGTGACCGCGTCGAACGTCGCGTCGGCGAAGGGCAGTTGCATGGCGTCGCCGGCCACGAACGGCAATCGGGGCCGAGACCGCCTCCCGACGGCCAGCATGCCGATCGAAAAGTCGCACGCCACCGCCGCCGCACCAGCCATGGCGAAGGGCATTGTGCTGGTGCCGGTCCCGGCAGCCAAGTCGAGCACCCGCTCACCGGGCTGTGGGGCCACAGCATTGACGACCCCCCTTCGCCACCGACGGTCCTGGCCCATGGAGAGCAGGTCGTTGGTGATGTCGTAGCGCTCGGCCACGTCGTCGAACATCGCCGCGACCTCGTGCGGTTGCTTGTCCAGCCTGGCGCGAGTCATGACGCCTAGCCTCCCACGTGGTCTCAGCGGAGCGCCGAGGTCGAAGACCCACGCCGGCCACTACTCTTGCGTGGTGACAACGCCAGCCGCTGTGCGACCACACGCGGCCCCTTTGGTCGCTCGTACCATCGTCATCGACCCCGCTGGCCCACTGATCGAACTGCTGCCCGATGACGCGCCTCTCACTTGGCTCCATCATGGGGAGGGCCTGGTGGCGTGGGGCGAAATTGCTCGGTTCGAGACCATGGGCCACTCACGATTCGTTGACGCGGAGAAATGGTGGGGCGAGGCGTCCAGTCGCGCGGTCCTCCGCGATGAAGTCGACGTGCCAGGCACCGGCCTGATCGCCTTTGGGTCCTTCGCGTATGCCGACGAGCCGGGCTCCTCGGTGCTCGTTATCCCTCGCACCGTCGTGGGGCGTCGCGGTGACTTGACCTGGCTCACCACCATCTCCCGCGGGGCGTTGAGCGCCCCTACTCAGCCGCATCGGGCGAGACCACCCGCCTTGCCCGAGGGCGTGGTGTTCAGCGATGGAGCGATGAGTGGCGCCAGCTGGGAGTTGGCTGTCGCCGAGGCCGTCGCGCGCATCCGTGCGGGCCACCTCGACAAGGTCGTGCTCGCCCGTGACCTGATCGCGGAGCTGGACGCCCCGCTCGACGTGCGCGCTCCGCTCGCACGACTGGCCGAGCGTTATCCGTCGTGCTGGACGTTCCATGTCGAAGGACTGTTGGGCGCGACTCCGGAGATGTTGGTACGCCGAGAGCGGGGCCTCGTGACGAGCCGCATCCTGGCCGGCACCATCCGGCGTACTGGGGACGACAACCACGACATGGCGCTGGCGGCCACCCTGGCTCGATCGTCCAAGGATCTCGAGGAGCACGAGTTCGCCGTCAGGTCAGTCGCCAGCGCGCTGGCACCGCATTGCTTGAGCATGAACGTGCCCGAGAGCCCGTTCGTGTTGCACCTGCCCAACGTCATGCACCTCGCCACCGACGTGACCGGTGTGCTCGACGACCGCACGTCGTCGCTTGGGTTGGCCGCTGCCCTGCATCCGAGTGCCGCCGTGGGCGGTACTCCCACCCCGGACGCTGTCGCCCTCATCAGTGAGCTCGAGCACATGGATCGCGGCCGCTACGCAGGCCCGGTTGGGTGGATGGACTCGCACGGTGACGGGGAGTGGGGGATCGCACTGCGAACGGCCGAATACGAAGGCAAACGCGTCCGGCTCTTCGCTGGCTGCGGGATCGTCGCCGATTCGGATCCGGAGGCCGAGCTTGCCGAGGCGGCCGCCAAGTTCATCCCCATCCGCGACGCACTCAGCGGCTGAACCATTCAGTCAGAGACTTGGTGTCCGCCCTCGTACCATGGCAATATCGGGTTTGGGATGGATAACGAGAGCGGGACTCGCGCGGCGGGAGCTTCGACACGACTGGTCATGGCTATGCCGCGCCCCGGCCTGGATATCCGATGGAAGTGGCGGTTTGGCTAGCCGGTGATGATCTCGCCGTGGTGCTCGATCTCGCGGCCGGGAGTGGACAACTGACCACCCCTCTTGCATCACTTGGCCACCGTGTCGTAGCTGCTGATCTAAGCGCCTCCATGCTCGTTCAGTTGAGGGAGGTCGCCGCAGCTCTCGCGCACTCCACCGCGGAGCAGTTGCCCTTCCGCAGTGCCGCTTTCGACGTGGTGACGGTAGCGACCGCGTTTCACTGGTTCGACGAATCTCGCGCGCTGCCGGAAATTGCCCGGTTGCTCCGGCCGAGTGGATGGTTTGGCCTTGTCTGGAACACTCGCGAAGTCGACACGGCGTGGGCTCAGGCTCTTGATGAGCTCTTGCGCTCGGCCCAGCCTGCAGTTCACCGGCGACTTGGCCACCGACTCGGTCAGACGGCTGTGCCATTCGCCTTTCTTCGAGGAGTTGGGCTATGCCGAGTTCCACCGCTCCCAGCCCCTCAGCCGGTCCGGCCTGATAGGACTTGTGGCCTCACGGTCCTACGTCGCGGCGCTGCTTGCAGATCAGCGCGAACAACTGCTCGCCGAGGTGGGCGCCTGTATGAGGAGAGAGCGCAGTCGTCGTACCCGCTCGAACTGACCTATCGCGCCCAGTGCTGGCGCACCCGGCGGCTAGCCGACGATGCGGCACTCATCAGCTCGCTGCCTGACCTCAAGGCGGAGAGTTCCAACATCGTCACAACCGTGGAGACGGAGCGGTTCGGACGCTGATGTCGATGCCTCAGCGGCGGTGTCGGATCGCAGAATCGTTCACGTGCGCGAAATTACGGCGGAATCGGCGCCGTGTGGTCGCAAAATCATGGCATGTGAATGAAAGTGGCGGCGCGGGCCGCGGCACTCATCATCTCTCGGCGGTCATTGCGAGCAGGCTGTCGTGAAGGGCGCGCCGAGCCCGCCGATCGACCGCCACCTCCAGCACGCGAATCCCGAGGACGTCGTGGGCCAGGGCAGCTTTGAGCGAAAAGGCATCATCGACGCGGTCGTATGACGTCCGGGTCGCCTCACACAGAGCGCGCACCGAAACTGCGTGGGGGGCGCCGAATATCCGCTCGAACGACCCGGTGTATGGCGCGGTGCCTTGCTCGAGGGTCGAAAAGATGGCCCCGCCATCGTCGTTGACGACCACGATGGTGAGGTCGGGGCGCGGCTCGTCGGGCCCGATCACCAAGCCAGTGGCGTCGTGCAGGAAGGTCAGGTCGCCGACGTACGCGATTGCCCTTGGCGAGCGGCGGCCGAGCGCTGCGCCCAGAGCGGATGACACTGTGCCGTCAATACCTGACAGCCCTCGGTTGCCGATGATGAGTCGGCGCTCCCCGGCCGGGTAGGGGGTCATCATCACGTCGAGGTCTCGGATAGGTTGAGAAGATCCGACGAACAGCAGACCCTGTGCTGGCACCGCTGCGGCGACCTCCCCGGCGACCTGCAAAGGCAGCCCCCCTGAGGTGGCGGCCAGTCGATCTACCGCGGCACTGACCTGCTGATCGGCCTCCCGCCAGCTTTGGATCCAGCCGTCGGGGTCTCGACCTTGCACGACCGGCGTGTCATCCAGATGCCGAGCGACCATGCCGGGGTCGGTGCAGATCCCGCTGCGGCCGCGCACCGAGATCACCTCGAGGTCGGGCCGCGAGATCAGATCGGTGACCGGCCTGGACAGGGTGGGATGGCCGGTCACGATGACCCGTTCGATCTGGCCGCCAAGCTCTGTCCCGAGCAGCAGGCGGTAGGTGCGCAGCGCATGTGTGCCGGTGCGCGCTCCCGATGTCGGCTCGGCCAACAGCGGCCAGTTCGCCCCCTGCGCCAACAGCCTGGCCTGTGGGCCCGAATCGTCTCCCGCCACCACCACCGTGCGCGGACCCAGCTCCAGCCGCACCGGCGTCCGTTCTATCGCGCCGGGCTGTTCTCCACGCTGGCCCATCCCGGTGGCCACGATCTGTTGGCGAAAGGACTCCACCTCTGGTGGGAGCAGCGGGTCGGCGAACTGCACGTTGATGTGCGACGGGCCCCGCCGACGGCCAGCCTCGTCGATGGCGACAGCGGCGGCCGCCGCGTCTCCGGCCTCGACATCGACCGCCGGCACCAGCGAACCGAACATGCCCGGCTGATGCGTGGTCTGGTTGGCGCCGGTCCCGCGCAACAATGCCGGGCGATCGGCTGACAGCACCACCAGCCGCTCACCGCAGTGATGCGCCTCGAGCACAGCGGGATGGAGATTGGCCACCGCAGTCCCCGACGTCGTCACCACCGCCACCGGCCGGTGCGACCCCTTGCCCAGCCCCAGCGCGAGGAAGGCAGCCGTTCGCTCATCGATTCGGACGTGGAGCCGCAACAGTCCCAGTGCGTCGCATTCGTGCACGGCCATAGCCAATGCTGCCGAGCGCGAGCCGGGCGCCAACACCACGTCCGTGACACCTGCCCGTTGCAGCGCCGACACTACGGCGACGGCGACCTCCCCCGACTCGTTCATCGTCGCCGATCCTTGAGGAGTCGCTCGCAGCGCGCAAACCGGTCAAGCCAGTGCCGCTCGGTCGCCCGGTCAGGCCACGAGCCAGCGAGGAGTCGGGCGTCGGGGACAACCGTCCGTACGGCGATGTGCCCGTCGACCGCCCGCAACGGCTCAGCCACCAGATCCCGTGTCAGCATCGAGGTTGTCGCCAACCCACACGCGTAGGGGAGGTCTGGCAACGCCGCGGCCAACGCCACTCCTGCCGCGATGCCGACCGACGACTCGAGGGCGCTCGAGACCACGACCGGCATGTCGATTTGCTCGGCCAATCGCAGGCAGGCTCGCACTCCGCCCAGCGGTTGCACCTTGAGTACGGCGATGTCGGCCGCCTCCAGCAGTTTGACCCGCATCGGGTCAGCCGCCCGACGGATGGATTCGTCCGCGGCGATCGGTATGTCGACCGACCGCCTCACCTCCCGCAACTCCTCGACGGATCGCGTCGGCTGCTCGACGTACTCAAGGTCGAACTCGGCGAGGGCGGCGATCGCCTCGACAGCTGCAGCGACAGTCCAGCCGCCGTTGGCGTCGACGCGTAGCCGACCCGACGGTCCCAGCGCCTGCCTCACCGCTCCGACACGGGCCACGTCATCGTCAAGGGTCTGCCCTGGCTCAGCCACCTTCACCTTGGCGGTGCGGCATCCATGTGGGGCAGTCACGATCTCGGTGGCGCGCTCTGGGCCGACAGCTGGGATGGTGCAGTTGACGGCCACAGCATCCCTTACGGGGCTGGGGAATTCGAGGTCGGCGGCCTCCAGGGCGGCGGCGAGCCAGGCGGTCGACTCGTCATCGTCGTACTCCTCGAAGGGGCTGAACTCTCCCACCCCGACGTGACCGTGGATGAGCACCCCCTGTCGCCGGCCCACCCGCCGGAAAGACACGTTCATAGGCAGCGTGAACACATCGAGCTGTCTAACCACGGCGAACGCCGAGCTGTTGGCGCAGCATGGCCACCACCGCGCGACGATCGGGCTTGCCTGCCTCCGTGAGTGGCAGCCCGTCGAGCGCCACGACCGCGCGTGGGGCCCAGGTGCGAGGCAGCTCAACCCCCACCCAGTCGCGCACGGCGGATACGTCAGGCGGGGCGCTTTTAGGCGTGGCCTTCACCACTGCAACGACTCGACTCCCCCACTCCGGATCGGGCAGTGCCACCACCACACACTGCTCGACTCCTGGCATCGCGCTTACTCGAAGCTCCACGGCCGGCAACGCCACATTGACCCCGCCCGATACGACGACATCGTCTGTCCGACCCAGCACCTCCAGACGACCCGCGTCGTCGAAGCGACCCAGGTCGGCGGTGTGCAGCCAGCAGTCGCTCAGCACGTCGGCTGTGAGATCTGGTCGACCGGCATAACCGTCGAAGAGAACCGGGCCGGCGAGCCGTATCGAACCCTGCTCGTCGAGAGCGACCCTGACTCCGTCGAGCGGCTGGCCGTCGTACACGCAACCGCCACAGGTTTCGCTCATGCCGTACGTCGTCACCACACGCAGCTTGTGATCGCGCGCTCGCCTGAGCAACTCCGGTGCCGCTGCCGATCCTCCGAGCAGCACGGCGTCGAAGCTGGCGAGCGCCTCTGATGCCACAGGGTCCTGCAGATAGCGCTGAAGCTGGGTCGGCACGAGCGACACGTAGCGCCGTTCGCCTGTGAGCGCCCCTGTGGCGGCCGCAAGGTCCGCGTGCTCGCGCAGTATGACGGGCGAAGTGGCGGCGAGCCTCGACCTGACCAGCACCTGCAGACCGGCGACGTAGTGGGCCGGAAGCGCCAGCACCCACTGACCCGGACCACCTAGTCGCGACAAGGTGGCGTGGGCAGAAGCCCGCACGGCGTCGGCGGACAAGAGCACGTCCTTAGGCTCCCCCGTCGAGCCGGAGGTGCGCACCGTCAAGGGCGCCGGCCGATCCTCCTCTATCCAGCGCGCCACGAGCTCCCCCACCTCGCGAGGTGCTCCCGACACCGGGTTGAGCGATGCGGCTGCCGACACCGCCTCACTCTAGGCGGCGCCAGCCAACCCAATGCCGTGCCGCCGCCCGGAGCCGGCGCTCGCCAGATTGGTGGATGGCGTAGCTCCGACGACGTAAGACGGCAGTCTCGATGCGATGCCCGCGCGCAAGGATTTGGTGCAACGCGTGGCCCGAGGCGTGGGAAACACCAATCTGCCGCCGGAGGAGCGGCGCTGGAGAAGTGGCGCTGGCGACTGGCCGACCAGCGCGGCCGGGACGCCTGCTGCGAGAATCGCGCAGCCATGGCCACGACTTCTCAATGGATCGAGGGCGCCCGCCCTCGGACCCTTCCCGCCGCCATCGCCCCGGTCCTCGCGGGCACTGGGGTCGCTGTGCACGCCGACTCCGTGGTCTGGTGGAAAGCCGGGCTGGCGCTCGTGGTGGCGCTTGCCCTGCAGGTGGCAGTCAACTACGCCAATGACTATTCCGACGGGGTGCGGGGGACGGACACGGCGAGGGTGGGTCCCCTGCGACTGGTCGGCTCGGGGGCAGCCTCCCCCCGACAAGTCAAACGCGCGGCGTTCGCAAGCTTCGGTGGTGCCGCTGTCGCTGGGCTCGCGTTGGCCGCGACGACCGCATGGTGGCTGGTGGTTGTCGGCGCCGTCGCCATGGTGGCGGCCTGGTTCTACACCGGCGGCGCGAACCCTTACGGCTACCACGCTCTGGGTGAGATCGGGGTCTTCGTCTTCTTCGGTTTGGTCGCCGTCATGGGCACCGCATACGTGCAGACGGAGTCGTTCGCAGCTGGGGTCGGCTGGTTGAGTGCGGCGCTCGGAACCGGGGTGGGAGCGTTGGCCTGCACCATCTTGGTGGCCAACAATCTGAGGGACATCCCGACCGATGAGCTGGTGGGCAAACGCACACTCGCCGTGGTGCTGGGCGACGGCAAGACGCGCGGCCTCTTCGCCTCGTTGCATGGCGTCGCCTACGCAGTGGCGGGCGTAGTTGCCGGTCTCACCACCTGGTGGCTCATGTTGGCGCTGCTGGCGCTGCCGCTGTCGGGTCGAGCGTTGGCCGTCGTACGTCGAAGGGCGGCCGGACCTGACCTGATCCCAGTCCTCAAAGACACCGGCCTGGCCGGGCTGATCTACGCCACCGGTTTGTTCGCCGGGTTCCTCATCGCCTAACGCTTCGCTTCCTTCCCCCCATTCCCTGGCCCTTGACCCCTGAGCCGAGACCCCCCATGTGGCCGACACGCCAGAAAAGGGGCGAACCCTGGCGTGATCGACAAGACGGGGCGGGCAGCCGGAGTCTTTGGCGGCTCTCTAGTCGGAGTCCTCTACCCCGCGGCGAGCCTCGAATGCATCTTTTGCCTTGGTGGAGCGCTCGGCGATGTGGGCAGCGAGCTTGTCGCGCAGGCGGCGCAAGGCCAGCATCGCGATGACAGCGGAGGCGACCATTGCGATCAAAGCGGTGTAGAGGATGTTGATCGAGTTCCACTCGACCTGCCGGTAGACGACCAGCCAGATCGCCCCGAACACCGCCGCGAAGATACCGAGGCGAGCCAGGGTGTAGAGGACGAAGATCTTCACATGGAGCCTTTGGTGGTCAGCGAGAGATGGCGCGGCCAGCCTAGGCGAACTTCCAGACCGGCTGTCACCTGACCGAAGGAGCGCGGGCCAGCGTGAATGTGGCGATGTTGACGCCCCAGGGTGCTGGGAACAGCACGATCGTCACCACTGACGAGCGCTGCGCCCAGACCGCTCAGCTCGAGGCCAAACCCGCACCCGAACCTCAACCAGCGGTCAGCGCCCGGCCAGTACGTCGATCAAGAGTGCGGGCTCCACGTTGCCTCCCGAGAGGACAGCCACCGCTGGCCCAGTCGACACCGAACCATGTTCGAGGTAGCCCGCCACCGCCACCGCCCCGCTCGGCTCGCACACCACCCGGGCGTCGAGGATCACCGCTCGCATGGCCGAACGAATGGCGTCTTCGCTGACTGTCACCACGTCGTCGACCAGCTCCATGATGTGGTGCCAGTTGGCCTTACCCACCGAGGGGGTGCGCAGCCCGTCGGCGATCGTCCGGCCGGTCAGAGCCGTATCCCACACCGCCCGCGTGCCGCTGGCAAAACCCTCAGCGAGGTCACCGGCCAGCTCAGGCTCGACGCCCACGATCCGCACGTGGGCAGCGACCGGCTTGATCGCGGCCGCCACGCCGCTGAGCAGACCGCCACCACTGACCGGGACATAGACGTTGGCCACGTCCGGCAGGTCAGCCAGGATCTCCAGGCCGACGGTGCCCTGTCCCGCGATGATGGCTGGATCGTCATACGGCGAGATGAACACCGCCCCCGTCTCGGCCTGGATGCGCTCGGTTTCGGCCACGCGATCCGCGATGTCGACGAGCACCACACGTGCCCCCTGCGCCAGCGTCGCACGTTGCTTGACCGCCGGCGTCTGCTGCGGCATGAGCACGGTCGCGTCAACTCCCGCCAGCCGTGCCGCCCGAGCCAACGCCTGCGCGTGGTTGCCGGATGAGTGCGTCACGACCCCCCGAGCTCGCTCGTCGGCGTCGAGCAGGCTGATTGCGTTCAGCGCGCCGCGCAGCTTGAAGGCACCCCCGATTTGCAGGCACTCAGCCTTGACCCACAAAGGTGCGTCGTCAGATCCCAGCGTCGTCGACAACATCGGCGTATGCCGGATCGCGCCATCGATGCGCTGAGCGGCGGCCACGATGTCGGCCCTCGAGACAAGCACCGACGCACTGTCGCCTGCTCCAGGCAGGTCACCGCCACGGGCCGAACGCAGGGAGTCAGTAGGAGGCAGATCCATGCCCCGACCTTAGTCACGGTGTTGTTCCAGTTTGGCCATCGGCGGCTGAAGGCCCCTGGTCCGCTTGCGGATCGGACTAGGCTGGGATGACCCTGGGGTTCACGGCCCCTCCCGGACAGAGGCGGAGAGATGCGGTTCCTGCCAGCGATCTTGCTGATCGTGATCGCCATCTACTGCTGGGTCGAGATTGCTCAGTCCGACCCACGTCAAGTGCGGCAGCTGTCACGCGGGATGTGGGCACTCGTCGTGTTAGTGCCGCTCGCCGGTCCGGTGGCCTGGCTCATCGGCGGCAGGCCCAACGGCGAGGAGGTCCGCAAGACGCCGCCCCGACCTCGCCCGCGCGTGATAGCTCCAGACGACGACCCTGACTTTTTGCGTGGCCTCAACCCGCGACCCGCTCCACCCGAAGACGGCGATCACCCGTCCAAAGGCGACCAGCCGACCCAGTAGGCGGCAAGCTCCCTACGCAGCCGGCTCAAGCCGCCGCTTGGTCTACATGCCCGAGTACGCGTGGAGCCCCGAGCCCAGCAGGTTGATGCCCACGAAGTTGAACAGGAACGTGGCATAGCCGGCCAGGGCGATGTAGGCCGCTCCACGGCCGCGCCATCCTGCCGTTGCACGAGCATGCAGGTATGCCGCGTACACCACCCAGGTGATGAAGGCCCAGACCTCTTTGGGATCCCAGCCCCAAAAGCGTCCCCACGCCTCGTCCGCCCAGATGGCGCCTGTCAGGACCGCGAACGTCCACAGTGGGAACGCGAAGGCATGGACGCGATAGGAGACCTGGTCGATGGCCGCGGAAGAGGGCATCCGCCACAAGAAACCCCTGCGCGGCGCCAGATTGCCCCCGGCGGCGGCCGCAACCTCCAAGCGCTGGCGTTTGAGGAAAAGTATCGAGCAGATGGCGCCGATCGTGAACGCCCCGCTGGAGATCACGGCGGCGGTCACGTGGATGACGATCCAGTAGGAGTTGAGGGCCGCGACGAGTGGAGCGACTGGTCGATACAGCACGACCACTGCGACGCCGAGCACCGACACCAAGAATCCGGTGACCGGCAAACCCATCCACCGCACGCCAGAGCCGACAACCAAGACCAGATAGGCGATGGCAACGGCGAGTGACCCGGTGATGGCGAATTCGTACATGCTGCCCCACGGCACACGCTCCGCCGCCACACCTCGGGTGACCACACCCACCAGGTGCAGCGCCATGGCCAAGACGGTGAGCGATAGCCCGATGCGGCCGTAGCGGTCACTTCCTTCGCTTCCTGCGGGATCACCCTCGTCAAGTCCCCCTCCGCCGGCCTCGACAGAGGAGCCGATCCGCGGCGGGGAGCCCAGGGCAGTCCCTGCCGCGGGCACGTCATCGACCGAGGTCGAGGGCTGCGGCCAGGCGGGCAATCCCCTAGCACCGACTGAGACGGTGGTACGCGAAGCGGTTGGCTCTGGCGCCAACGTCTCGAGTCGTCGAGCCAGCGCCCATTCGACGCTGTGCGCCAGCATGGCCAAGGCGTAGACGAACAT
>JACCZJ010000341.1 GCA_013696065.1 Nocardioidaceae bacterium | reverse complement strand
CCGTACTGCTGCTGACCAACGGGGGCGGACCGCGCGTGACCGGATCACTTGCGCTGTTCACACTGTTTGGCTACATCCTGCTCATCGTCGCAGTGGTCCTGGTGCTTCGCGTGCTCGTCCTCGTCTTCCGACGAGGGCCGACCTAGGCAGCCGTTTTGCATGGCAGTCGTCGCCTCTGCTCCGCACGGCGTCAGGTTTGCCCTGCGACCGTCCAAACCTCTTGCGTGAACACGTCCGTGTTGAGCGTGTCGTGCACCGGGGAGGCGGTGACCGGCTGGTGTTGGGATGACTCGACCCGTACGTCGGAGTGGGCGCCACACCCGTGGTCGAACGAAACAGCCTGCCCATCACTGGGAGACGACTCGTTGGCACAGATGCCGAACATGGTGCTCAGCGGCCCACTCATCCGAACCAGGAAGCCACATGACCCGCACAGTCCGGGCGCCGCCTTGGCGAGCGGGGTGTCTGGCCCGTTGCTGCCGGCAAACCACCGCTCGGCCGCCTCGATGCGGCCCTCGACGGAGAGGACTCGTTCCCGCCCGAGCCCAAGCTCGCGGGTCACCTCGCGCACCTGACGAGCGTTGTCCTCGTCAAGCGCTTCGTCTCCGACCAGATAGCCCGGAACCAGGCGAGGGTCGTCTTCTGTGACTGGAACAAGGTCGCCGGGGCCGAGGTCGTCCTTGCCGACTCGGTCCTTCCACGGAATCCACCCGGGCGCCGTCAGGGCATCGGGGCCAGGCAGCAACACGATCTCGTTGACCGTCACAACCTTTTGCCGCGAAGCCCGCGTCACTGACACAGCCCAGTTCCAGCCGACGTAGCCGCGGTGCGAGCAGGCGAAGTAATGCGTGAGCAGCCGTTCGCCTTCAGCCTCGGCTCTGAGGTGATCTCCCACCGCTGCGTCACCGACATCCTCGAGCAAGGCCATCCGAGCGAGGTCGACCGCGGCCAGTAAGACGGCGTCGGGTTTCTTGTGGGCTGTCGTCACGAGGCGATTGTCCCCCATCTGCCGTGAGGTTCGCGAATCCCGGGAGAGAAAGGCAAATCGCGAGGGCAGCCTCGGGGCGGGCTGATTGCCCACAAGGCAGGATAGAACCGTGCAACCCGACGAAGGCGACCCTGGCCCTGGGTCGCCCCCCGCCGCCGATTCTCGGGGCGGCACGGATCTGCCTCCTGCCGACGACTCTCGTGTCGGCTCGGGTTCCACTCAAGTCGGCTCGGGTTCCACCCAGATCGGCTCCGGCTCCAGCCCAGCCGACACCACGCCCGGCCCGTCAGACGGCAGCCCGTTACGAGGGAGCGCTACACCGGGGAGTCCTTCATCGGGCGGCTCCTCAACCGGCAGCGTTTCACCGAGCGGCTCCGACGCGGCGGCCAAAGCCCGACGTGCCGCCGATGCCGGCAAGAAGGTTGCCGCCGTATCCGGTCGGGCGGCCACAGGCGCTGTCCGGGTGGCTCGCCGAGCCTCGCAGGCGCAAGGTGCGGGAGAAAGCGGTCTCTCTCGGCTGATCGAGCTGCACGCATTCAATGCGGCAGGCGACACGGCCCTTGCGGTCTCTTTGGCCGGCACTTTGTTCTTCCAGGTGCCCACCGATCAGGCACGCAGCCAGATCGCACTCTTTCTCGGCATCACGATGTTGCCGTTCGCCATCATGGCGCCGCTCATCGGACCCCTGCTCGACCGGTTCCGCAGAGGCCGTCGGTGGGCGATCGGCTCGACGATGGGATTGAGGGCGTTCGGCTGCTGGGCCCTGGCCGGCGCCGTCGCTACTGACTCGAAGTGGATGTTCCCCGCCGCCCTCGCGTGTCTGGTCGCGTCCAAGGCGTACGGCGTCACACGCGCCTCTGCCGTTCCCCGTCTCCTCCCCGAAAGCCTCACCCTCGTCAAGGCGAACTCGCGCATCTCCCTGGCCGGAATCGCCGGGGCCGCGATCTCGGCGCCGATCGCGACCCTGGCTGCGAAGATCGGCCCTGAGTGGTCCCTACGCTATGGCGCCCTCGTCTTCATCGGTGGCACCATCTTGGCCGTCCTGCTACCGGCCCGCGTCGACTCGTCGGAGGGCGAGGAGCAGGTGGGCATACGCGAGATGACAGATTCTGGCCCCAGCTCGCGCCAAGCCGGTATCACCCCTGTCGTGGTCACCGGGCTGCGCTGCAACGCGGGCCTGCGTGTGCTGTCGGGCTTTCTCACCATGTTCATGGCCTTTTTGCTGCGCCAAGAACCCATCGAGGGATGGGAGGACAAGACAACTCTGCTGTTAGCGCTGGTGATCGGCTCCGCAGGTCTCGGCAGCACGCTTGGCACCCTCACCGGCTCCGTGCTGCGGTCCCGGAAACCGGAGGCGATCGTGCTGATCACCCTGGCCGTCGATGCGTTGGCGGCCGTCTATGCCGCCTTGTTCTTCGGGCTCATCGCGGCCATGGTGTTGGGCCTCGTGGCGGGCATGAGCCAGTCGCTTGGCAAGCTGTCCCTCGACGCCTTGATCCAGCGCGAGGTGCCCGAGGTGGTTCGAACCAGCGTCTTCGCCCGGTCGGAGACCTTGCTCCAGCTTTCGTGGGTGGTGGGCGGCTTCCTCGGTGTATTCATGCCGCTCAACGCGAGGCTCGGCCTCTCGATCGTTGCTGCCGTGCTGGTGGCGTGGTTGGCGTTCGTGCTCCGCAGCCTGGTCGTCGGCAACCGGGCTGCCGCGCGAACGGCGCTCAGCTGAGCTCGAGCTCGTCGGCGAGGCCCCGCAACAAGGTGGCCGTCTGCTTGGCGGCCTTGGGGTCGGCATGGCGGCTGCGACGATAGGTCTGTTCGAGGCTCTCCAACAGCTTGATCAAGTCCTCGACGATGTTGACCATGTCTTCGGGCTTCTTGCGCAGCGCCTTGGCCACCGACGGCGTGGGGTCGAGCAAAGACACCTGGATGGCCTGGTCTCCCTTACGTCCCTGCACCAGCCCGAACTCCACTCGACTGCCGTTCTTGAGTGTGGCGACGCCCGCAGGCAACGAGTCGGAACGGACGAAGACGTCGCCGCCATCGTCGGTAGTGAGGAAGCCGAAGCCCTTCTCGGCGTCGTACCACTTGACCTTGCCGGTGGGCACTGTGAACCTCGCGAATGATCTGGTGTGTTGCGGGAAAATCACACCTCATCGGGCGAGGCTCGGACAGCCTACAGGTCCGCGTCGTCGGTCGCCGTGGCGAGCGGCACCATGGTCTCGGCGGCAGTGGTGGCGCGTGCGAGGCATCAACTCAGCAGGCACAGCCGGTGCGTGGTCTAGGGTCCGGCAGTTGACACCGCAGGGCACGGCGTCAGCGAACGGTCGCGACGTCATTTGGTCCGGGGCATGTTCGAGTGGCGGAACCAAAGCGAAGACCTGCACGTTCACATTGATGGGAAATG
>JACCZJ010000333.1 GCA_013696065.1 Nocardioidaceae bacterium | reverse complement strand
GTCCCAGGCCTGGTCGATGATCGTGACCTCGACATTCTTGATGGTCACCGGCTCTTGGTTGATACCCAGCACGCATGAGCTCTCACAAGGCGCCGGGCAGAGCCTGCCTGTGAACTCGGGGAAGTTGTTGGTGGCATGCAACCGCTCGATAGCGCCTTCCCAGTCGCCGCGATAAACGAGGTCGTTCCATTCCGGAATGAGGTTGCCCAACGGACAGCCTTGATGGCAGAAAGGAATGCCACAGTCCATGCACCGACCCGCTTGCTTGTCGATGATAGGCAACAAGACGCGGCCGGCGTCGTCGGGATAAACCTCACGCCAGTCGTGAATGCGTTCCTCGACGGGCCGCCGCGCTGCGACCTGCCGCTCGTTTTTCAAGAAGCCGCGAGGGTCAGCCATTGAGTGCTCCCATCATCGCAGAGGTGGTCTCTTCTTCGCTCAGGCCAGCGCTTTCGGCGGCTTCCTTGGCTTCGATCACGAGCCGGTAGTCGCGCGGCACAACCGCCGTGAATCGCTGCACACTGCTGGCCCAATCGGCGAGCAGCCGCTCGGCGACCACCGAGCCGGTCTCCTCGGCGTGCTGGCTGATCAGATCACGCAGACGACCCGTTTCTCGGCTGTCCACTGGCCCCAGGCCCACGAGCTCTGGATTGACATGGCCCGCGTCGAGGTCAAGGACATAGGCCAGGCCGCCACTCATACCGGCGGCGAAGTTGCGGCCGACCCCGCCGAGCACGACGACCTCGCCACCTGTCATGTACTCGCAACCGTGGTCACCCACCCCTTCGACGACGAGCGCGGCGCCCGAGTTTCGCACTGCGAACCTCTCACCCACCTCACCCCGGATGAACACCTCACCAGAGGTGGCGCCATAGGCGATCACGTTGCCCGCGATGATTTGCTCTTCTGCGGCGAAGCCAGCGTCGCGCGGCGGTCGTACGACGATCCGGCCCCCCGAGAGACCCTTGCCGACATAGTCGTTGGCGTCCCCCTCGAGGCGCAGCGTGATGCCGCGCGGCACGAAGGCTCCGAACGACTGCCCGGCTGATCCGGTGAAGGTCAAGTCGACCAGACCGTCCGGCAGCCCATCCGGGTGCGCCTTGGTCACCGTGTGGCCGAGCATCGTCCCGACGGTTCGGTTGACGTTGCGTACCTCCAGCTGGGCCCGCACCGGCTCACCGGACTCGATGGCTGGTCGGCAGAGTGCGATCAGCTTGTTGTCGAGTGCCCGATCGAGGCGGTGATACTGCTTGGTCGTCTGGTGACGGGCGGCACCGGCGGGCAGCTCGGGGACATGCAGCATCGGTTCGAGATCCAGCCCGCTCGCCTTCCAATGGTCCACCGCGGCTCGGGTGTCGAGCACCTCCGCATGACCGACAGCCTCGGCGATGCTCCGAAAGCCCAGTCCGGCCAGGATCTCGCGAACCTCTTGCGCGATGAACTCGAAGAACGTGACGACATACTCGGCTTTGCCGTTATAGCGGGACCGCAGTGCCGGGTTCTGCGTGGCGATACCGACCGGGCAGGTATCGAGGTGGCAGACCCGCATCATGATGCAGCCAGACACGACCAGGGGCGCCGTGGCGAATCCGAACTCTTCCGCGCCCAGCAAGGCGGCGATGACGACGTCGCGGCCGGTCTTGAGCTGTCCGTCGCACTGCACGACGATGCGGTCTCGCAGGTTGTTGAGCAGCAGCGTCTGCTGGGTCTCCGCGAGTCCGAGCTCCCAAGGTCCGCCCGCGTGCTTGAGCGAGGTCAGCGGTGAGGCGCCAGTGCCGCCGTCGTGGCCGGAGATGAGCACGACGTCGGCGTGTGCCTTCGAAACCCCAGCCGCAACCGTGCCGACTCCGACCTCAGACACCAGCTTGACGTGGATGCGCGCCGCTGGGTTGGCGTTCTTGAGGTCATGGATCAGCTGAGCCAGATCCTCTATCGAGTAGATATCGTGATGCGGCGGTGGCGAGATGAGGCCGACACCCGGCGTCGAGTGCCGTGTCTTGGCCACCCACGGATAGACCTTGTGACCCGGCAACTGTCCACCCTCACCGGGTTTTGCGCCCTGCGCCATCTTGATCTGGATGTCGTCGGCGTTGGTGAGGTAGTCGCTGGTGACGCCGAACCGACCCGACGCCACCTGCTTGATGGCGCTGCGCCGCTCCGGGTCGTGGAGGCGGTCTGCGTCCTCGCCGCCCTCGCCGGTGTTGGATTTGCCGCCGAGGCGGTTCATCGCGATCGCAAGAGTCTCGTGCGCCTCCTGGCTGATCGACCCATAGGACATCGCGCCGGTGGAGAAGCGCCTGACAATCTCCGAGACCGGCTCAACCTCGTCAATCGGCACCGGCTGACGGTCGTCTGGGAGGCGGAACAGCCCACGCAGGGTCATCAGGCGAGCCGACTGGTCGTCGACCAGCGAGGTGTACTGCTTAAAGATGTCGTAGCGACCGGCCCGGGTGGAATGCTGCAGCCGGAACACCGAGTCGGGGTCGAACATGTGCGGCTCGCCCTCGCGTCTCCACTGGTACTCGCCGCCGATCTCGAGCTGGCGGTGTGCGGGCGGTATGCCGTTGATCGGATAGGCCACCTGGTGGCGGCGCGCGACCTCCTCGGCGATCACGTCGAGTCCGACGCCTCCGAGCTTCGACGTCGTACCGGTGAAGTAGCGATCGATGACGGACGGACCGAGCCCCACCGCCTCGAAAATCTGCGCCCCGGTGTATGACGCGACGGTCGAGACACCCATCTTGCTCATCACCTTGAGCACGCCCTTGCCGAGCGCCTTGACCAGATTGCGCACGGCCACCAGGGGGTCGATTCCGGCCAGATGGCCTTGTTGACGTGCCAGGTTCTCGACCGACTCCATGGCGAGGTAGGGGTTGACCGCAGCCGCTCCGTAGCCGATCAGGAGGGCGACGTGGTGGACCTCGCGGACGTCTCCGGCCTCCACCACCAAGCCCACGTGGGTGCGGGTCTGCTCGCGGACCAGATGGTGATGCACCGCGGCGGTCAGCAGCAGGGACGGGATGGGGGCCTGCTCGGCGGTCGAGTTGCGATCGGACAGCACGATGATGCGCGCGCCGTCGGTGATCGCCGCAGACACCTCGGCACAGATCTGGTCGAGCCGCTCGGTGAGTGCCGCGCCACCACGTTCTACGTCGTACAGGCCGTGGACGACAGAGGTGGAGTAGCCAGGCAGGTCACCGTCGCGGTTGATGTGGATGATCTTGGCGAGTTCGTCGTTGTCGATGACGGGGAAGGGCACGACGACCTGGCGACATGAGGCCGGCCCTGGGTCGAGCAGGTTGCCCTCAGGCCCAATCGTGCCGGCCAACGACGTGATCAACTCTTCTCGGATCGCGTCGAGCGGCGGGTTGGTCACCTGGGCGAAAAGCTGGCTGAAGTAGTCGAAGAGCAGCCGGGGCCGGTCCGACAGCGCCGCAATGGGAGTGTCGGTCCCCATAGAGCCGATCGGTTCGGTGCCGGCCCGGGCCATCGGGGCCAGCAGCACGCGCAGCTCCTCTTCGGTGTAGCCGAAGATCTGCTGGCGCCGTGTCACCGACCGGTGGGTGTGCACGATGTGTTCACGCGTCGGCAGGTCGTCCAGATGCACCTGGCCGGCATGCAGCCATTCGCTGTATGGCGCCTCGGACGCCAGCTGCTGCTTGATCTCGTCGTCCTCGACGATCCGGTTCTCGGCCAGGTCGACCAAGAACATCCGACCGGGGGCTAGTCGCCCCTTGCGCACGATCCTCGATGGCTCCAGGTCGAGTACACCCACCTCAGAGGCGAGCACCACGAGGCCGTCGTCGGTGACCCAATAGCGCGACGGACGTAGGCCGTTGCGGTCGAGGACCGCCCCGATCTGGGTGCCGTCGGTGAAGACCACGCAGGCAGGCCCGTCCCACGGCTCCATCAGGTTGGAGTGGAACTGGTAGAACGCCTTGCGCTCCGGACCCATCTCAGTATGGTTCTCCCACGCCTCAGGCACCATCATGAGCACGGCATGCGGAAGGGAACGCCCGCCCAGGTGCAAGAGTTCGAGCACCTCGTCGAAGGAGGCGGAGTCGGAGGCGTCCGGCGTGCAGATGGGGAAGATCCGGTCGAGCTCGCCTTTGATGATATCGCTGGACAGCAGCGCCTCCCGGGCGCGCATCCAGTTGCGGTTGCCCTTGACGGTATTGATCTCGCCGTTGTGTGCGATGAACCTGTAGGGGTGCGCCAACGGCCAGGAGGGGAACGTGTTGGTCGAGAAGCGCGAGTGGACGACGGCGAGCGCCGAGGTCACCCGCTCATCTTGGAGGTCCGGGAAGAACTCCTCGAGCTGGGCCGTCGTCAGCATCCCCTTGTAGTTAAGCGTGCGCGAGGACAAGGAGGGGAAGTAGACGTCGGTTTCGTGCTCAGCTCGCTTGCGGAGGCAAAACGCCATCCGCTCCAGAGCCATGCCGACGGCACCTCCGTCAGTGGCGGTCACGAAGATCTGAAGGAAGGTGGGCATGCAGGCTTTGGCGGTCTCGCCCAAAGGGGCGGGGTTGGTGGGGACTTCCCTCCATCCCAGGACCCGCAGACCCTCCTCTGCCGCCAGGTCCGCGATGTGAACCTTGGTCTTGGTGACGGCTTCGGCGTCGCCGGGGATGAAGGCGTTCCCCACGGCATATCGTGTCGACGATGGCAGCTCGAAGTCGCACTCCGTGCGGAAGAACGCGTCGGGGACCTGGATGAGTATGCCCGCACCATCACCGGAATCCGGCTCGGCACCAGCCGCGCCCCGGTGGTCGAGGTTGCGCAGCGCGGTGAGCCCCGCCACCACGATGTCGTGGGAGGCGACGCCTGTCAGCGTCGCGACAAAGGCGACTCCACACGCGTCGTGCTCGTGTAGGCCGTCATAGAGCCCCTGGGGCGGCGGGCCAGCTCGCATCGCATTATTCCCGTCGTCATTCGTGGATCAGAGATGGAGGTACTGATGTGCGAGGGACGACTTTGGCCCGGCGTTCGTGCCTTAACTTTACACGGTTCAGCCACTCCTATGGCTGCGGTCACCGTCCGGACCGCGAGCGTAGTGCGGAGTCGGCGCTTGGCGTCACGGAGCTGCAACCCGCTCAACTGACGGCGATGCCCACGAGGTCGCCGATCAGGTACGTGAGCCCTGCCGCGACAGCTCCCAGCAGCATCTGTCTGAGCCCACCGAACCACCAACTGCGGGTCGTCAGACGCGACACGACAGCCCCGCACAGGAAGAGCGCAAGCAGGCTGGCGACAAGCGTGATAGCGAGGCTGTCCCAACCCATGGCGTAGGGCAAGACGGGGATGGCTGCGCCTACCGCGAACGATACGAACGACGAGGCCCCGGCCACCATGGGCGACGGCAGGTTCGCCGGGTCGACTCCCATTTCTTCTCGGACATGGACTTCGAGTGCTCGATCGGGATCGAGGTGGATCTCGGCGGCCACCTGATCGGCCAACGCAGGCGAGATGCCGCGATCGACGTACATCCGGGCTAGCTCTGCCTCCTCCGCGCGCGGCCGTCCAGCGATCTCCCTGCGCTCGATCTCGATTTCGGCCTGGATGTGCTCCGCCTGGCTGGCGACCGATGTGTACTCCCCTGCCGCCATGGAGAGCGCTCCGGCCGCGAGACCCGCCAGTCCGGCGAGCACGACCGCGTTCGAGTGGTCCCCGCTCGTCCCCCCGACGATGCCCGCGATCAGCGCGAGGTTGGAGACCAACCCGTCCATGGCGCCGAATACCGCTGGGCGTAGCCACCCTCCGGTGACCAACGCATGCTCGTGCATGACGCCCGTGGCTGCCGCCCCATCCTCGGGCCTAGTCAGACCGTCCACGCGGCCCCTCTTTGTGCTCGACCTCCTGCTGGCCTGAATCGGTTGCACCGTGAGCGGCGCTGTCGTCATCGTCAACGACGTCGCCTCCGGACGATGCGAGCCCGTCGTCGGGCAAAGCTGCCTGCGGTGCAGGTTGTACGTCGGTCTCTCGACCCGGACGACGGCGCCCGACCAACACGAAGTACGCAGCGGCCAGCACGAACACGATGATCGAGGTCCAGACGTTGAGGCGCAGACCGAAAACGTGGTTGACCGTGTCGACCCGTAGCTGCTCGATCCACACCCGACCGGCGGTGTACGCCATCACGTAGAGAGCGAATGCGCGCCCGTAGCCCAGACGGAAGCGGCGGTCCGCCCAGATCACGAGTGCTGCCACTCCGATGCACCACAGTGACTCGTAGAGGAAGGTGGGGTGGAAGGTCTTGTTGTCCTGTAAGTCTCTGGGCAGGCCAGCACGGTGCTCGGCGTCGATCTCGAGTCCCCATGGCAGTGTGGTCGGACGCCCGTAAAGCTCTTGGTTGAACCAGTTGCCCCATCGGCCGATCGCTTGCGCCAGGGCGACACCCGGAGCGACCGCGTCAGCGAACGCCCCGAACTTCAAGTGGTGTCGCCGTGCACCGATATAGGCTCCGACGGTTCCGAGCGCAATCGCGCCCCATATGCCCAAACCGCCTCGCCAGACGTAGAGCGCGGTCACCGGGTCGCGACCCTCGCCGAAGTACAACTGTGGGTCGGTGAGCACGTGGTAAAGACGACCCCCGACGAGCCCGAACGGCACCGCCCAGACCGCGATGTCAGCCACCGTGCCGGGCTGTCCGCCACGTTGCACCCAGCGCCGATCGCCGAGCCAGACGGCAACGATGACGCCCGCGATGATGCACAGTGCGTAGCCTCTGATGGGGAAGGGCCCGAGGTTCCAGACTCCGTCACTGGGGCTGGGGATGGAAGCTGTGATCACTCGAGTTCCCGTCGTACGCCGAGCGCCAGGTCCTCCACCAGCGCACCAAGCGCAGCCATCGCGTCCGTGGGGTTGGCCTCACCAGCGATCGCATGCACCAGCGCCGACCCAACGATCACCGCGTCGGCAAACAAGGCGACTTCAGCGGCCTGCACCCTTGTGGACACTCCAAGCCCGACCCCGACGGGCAGGTCCGTGACCTCTTTGACTCGTCGCACCAGCTCAGGTGCCGCGCTGCTGGACTGCTCGCGTGCGCCCGTGACGCCCATCACGGCCGTGGCATAGATAAATCCGCTGGATGCCTGGCTCGTCAACTCCAGGCGCCGACGCGTCGACGACGGAGCCACCAAGAAGATCTTGTCGAGGCCGCGGCGGTCGGCGGCCTCGATCCATTCGCCGGCCTCCTCGGGGATGAGGTCGGGGGTGATGAGACCCACTCCCCCGGCATCGGCGAGCGAGGCAGCGAACTGGTCTATGCCGTAGCGCTCGACCGGGTTCCAATACGTCATCACCACCGTAGGAGCTAGCGCGGCACTCGCTTCGACGACTCGGAACACATCCGCAGTCCTTGTTCCGGCAGCCAGCGCCACCTCAGCCGCAGCCTGGATGGTGGGTCCGTCCATCACCGGATCGGAATAGGGCAGCCCTACCTCGACGATGTCGACGCCAGCTTTGACCATGCGTTGCACGAGCTCGATGGAGCCCTCGACCGACGGATAGCCGGCGGGTAGGTAGCCGACCAAGGCTGCCCGCCCCGCTTGCTGAGCAGCTGCGATGGTGGACCGGAGGCTCGTCATTTCATCTTGACCTCGGCGACGAGGTCTGCCTCGTCGACCAATCCGAACCATTTGGCGGCGGTGTCCATGTCCTTGTCTCCACGGCCCGACAGACACACCAGCAACTCGACGTCAGCCCCCAGGTCGGCCACGACACCTGGCACACCAGCGAGGGCATGGGCACTCTCGATGGCGGGGATGATGCCTTCGGTCCTGGCCAGCAGCGCCATCGCTTCCATCGCCTGCGCGTCGCTGATCGACGTGTATGTCGCTCTGCCAGTCTCGGCAAGCCAGGCGTGCTCTGGTCCGACACCGGGATAGTCGAGCCCGGCTGAGATCGAGTGCGACTCAAGCGTCTGTCCATCCTCGTCTTGCAACAGGTAGGACCTGGTGCCGTGGAGGACTCCGATCTGTCCGGCGGTGATCGTGGAGGCGTGGCGGCCTGTTTCGTAGCCGTCGCCTCCTGCTTCGAAGCCGTACAGGCGGACCGACTCGTCGGCGATGAAGCCCGCGAACATGCCAATGGCGTTGGAGCCACCTCCGACGCAGGCGAGTGCGGCAGCAGGGAGGTGACCCAGCAGCTCCAAGGTCTGGGCGCGGGCCTCGTCTCCAATGCCCCGGGTGAAATCGCGGACCATGGCGGGGAACGGATGGGCGCCGGCCGCCGTACCGAGCATGTAGTGCGTGTCGTCGACGTTGGTGACCCAGTCGCGCAGCGCCTCGTTGATGGCGTCCTTGAGGGTGCGGCTGCCCGACGTCACCGGGATGACCTCGGCCCCGAGCATGCGCATCCGAGCCACGTTCAAGGCCTGGCGCACCATATCGACCTCGCCCATGTAGACGACACAGTCGAGATCGAAATAGGCGCAGGCCGTCGCGGTCGCCACCCCATGCTGTCCGGCACCGGTCTCGGCGATGACCCGTCGCTTGTTCATCTTGGTGGTGAGCAACGCCTGGCCGAGCACGTTGCGGATCTTGTGGGCCCCGGTGTGGTTGAGGTCCTCGCGCTTGAGCAGCACCCGCGCCCCCACCGCCTCGGAGAGGCGTTCAGCCTCGTAGAGCATGCTGGGCAGACCGGCATACTCGCGCAACAGCTGGTTGAACTGGGCGACGAACTCGTCGTCGGCCATCGCCTTGCGCCAGTGCTGCTCGAGCTCGTCCAGCGGCGCGATGAGCGCCTCGGGCATGAACCGGCCACCGAAGCGGCCGAAGTGCCCGGCCGCGTCGGGCATCGAGTCCTGGGGGTCGTGCGCAGGAGCAGGAGCAGACATATGATCAGTGCCTTTGTTTGATTGCCGGGTGTGCCCCGGCGGCGACCAAGTCGGAGACCGCGGCCCGCGGTTCCTTGCCTGTCACCAAAGATTCGCCAACGAGCACGACATCCGCACCGTTGCGGCCGTACTCGAGGACGTCATGAGGTCCTCGGACCCCCGACTCGGCGACGCGCACGACCTCGTCAGGAACGAGTGGGGCGAGTCGGGCGAAAGTGGCCCTGTCGACTTCGAGGGTCTTGAGATTGCGGGCATTGATACCGACGAGATCAGCGCCGGCGTCAAGGACACGGGCGACCTCGTCTTCGGTGTGCACCTCGACAAGCATGGTGAGACCAATGGAACGACCGCGGTCGAGCAGGCCTCCCAGCTCGTTGTCGTCGAGGGCAGCGACGATCAGCAACGCCAGGTCTGCACCGTATGCTCGCGCCTCCCACAGCTGATAGGAGCTGACGATGAAGTCCTTGCACAGCACCGGAATCGACACGGCTGCCCGGACCGCGCGCAGGTCGTCGAGCGTGCCGCCAAAGCGCCGCTGCTCCGTCAGCACGCTGATCGTCTCGGCACCCCCCGCGGCATAGTCGACCGCAAGCGCTGCGGGGTCCGTGATATCGGCGAGAGCACCCCTGCTAGGACTGGACCGTTTAACCTCGGCGATAACGGAGATGCCGTCGGCGCGGTAACCAGGCATGGGGTCGAGGGCCGGATCTTGGTGGGCGGCTAACTCCTTGAGCTCATCAAGGCTCACGTTTTCTTGGCGCTGCGCCAGGTCTGCCCTGACCCCGGCGATGATCTCATCGAGAACGGACATCCCTACGAGGTCCCGACTCCCATGACCGACATGAGTTTGCCGACCACCACAGACGCCACGATGAGTCCGGCGCCAACCCAAAAAACTGGCCAGTTGATCAAGACGAGACCGACCGCACCGACACAGAAGCCGAGCAACGCGATGA
>JACCZJ010000322.1 GCA_013696065.1 Nocardioidaceae bacterium | reverse complement strand
TGATCGCTCACATCTCAGCAGACCGCAAAGACGTCCAGTTGGTGTCGATTCCCCGTGACACCTGGGTTCCTATCGAGGACTACCCCGGTGACGACGAGCACGCCAAGATCAATGCAGCGTTCGCCTACGGGGGACCATCGTTGGCGGTCAAAACGGTGCAAGACCTCACCGGCATTCCCATCGACCACGTGGCGATCATAGACTGGGCTGGGTTCAAAGACTTGACGACGGCGCTCGGGGGTGTGCGGGTCTACATCCCGGAGACCTTCTACGACACCTCACAACGGATCGAATGGCCCAAAGGCTGGCATGAGTATGAGGGTCAGCAGGCATTGGCCTACGTGCGAACCCGCTATAACCTCCCCGACGAGAGCGGCGACTTCGGCCGAATCGCGCGTCAACAGAACTTCATGCGGGCCACCATGTCCAAGCTGCTCTCGGCTGGCACGATGACGAACCCGATCAAACTCGTCAAGGTCATCAACACCCTCACCAAGTATCTGACCGTCGACGAGACGTGGGACAACGGCGAGATCCGCAGCCTCGCACTCTCGATGAGAGGCCTCGGCTCGGACCAAGTCGAGTTCCTCACGGCGCCGCTGGGCAGGTACGACTATGTCGGCGAGCAAAGCATCGTGCGGCTCGCCCCCAAGCAGAGCGAGGCTCTCTTCGACTCGTTGCGAGAAGACGACATCGACAGCTACTTGGATAAGTACCCCAAAGCCAAACTCGACGGCGAGCAGTCCATCAGCTGACCTGCAGGTCGAGCCGCCGATCCTCGGAGCGAAACAACCCCGACGCGGGATGCAACCGCGAGAGCACCTCGTCGACGAGTCGGGCAGATGCGTTGGCGCCGTACAGGTTCCCCACCTCCGCCATTGCCTGGTTTCCGAGGGCGCCTTCGATAATGGTGGCGACGAATCGACTGTCGATCGGTGGGGCCATCACGTTCGCGCCAGCCAGCACCGATTCGGCCCGATCGGTGCCGAAGCGCAACGTCACGCATGGTATGCCGAGGATCGTCATCTCCTCCTGCATGCTGCCGGAGTCAGTGGCAACCACCGAGCACTCGAGCATCGCTGCAATCACGTCCCGATAGTTCGGCCACACCTCTGAATAGATGAAGGTCTCGGGATAATCCTGGACCAGGTCGTCGATCCGCGGGCGAAAGCCGAAGTCGTCAATCGCCTGTTCGGTGCCGAACAAAGAGATGAGCAGAACCGGGTGGCCGCCACGAACGAGTTGCTCGATCGCCTCGAACAAGACCGTGAAGCGATGACGATCGACGGTGTTCTCGCGACGATGGATGCACATCCTGATAAACCCTCCGCCCCGTAGTTGCGGATAGGTGTCGAATATCGTGGCGCGCTCGGCATCTCGCCGCGCCGCTTCGGTGGCATCGACGACGGTGTTGCCGACCACGGCGACGGTGTCGGCGGGGAATCCCTCGTCGAGCAGAAACTGACGGGCCAACTCGACCGGGGCGGCGTGAAACCCGGTGGCCGCATCGGACACTCGGGTGTTGAACTGTTCCGGGAAGGGCTCTCGGCTGCCGCGCTCGAAGTTGCTGGGGTCACGCAGCGCTTCGGCGTAGTCGGCCCAGACAAACCGATCCGCTCGGAAGTCGTCGAGAAAGCGCTGATAGACCTCCCGCCGGGGGGTGAGCGTTCGGATCCCGGCCTCGACGTGGGCACATGCAACCCCTTGTAGATAGGAGCTGACCCCTATCGCCATCGAGGTGGCCGTGTCCCCGTGGATGTAGGGCACTGGGGTGAGTCCAGCCTCGCGCAGCAACGTCAGCACCTCGGAAAACTGGGCGATCATGTGCGCTACCTTGCTGGGCAAGGAGCCTGAGATGGTGAGCTCGATGTCGCTCTGAAGGCCGAACTCCTCCAACATGGCCCCGCTGTAGCGATGATCGTGATGCTGACCGGTGTGGCACAGCAGCACCTGCTCGCCTCGGCTGACCAGCTCATGGTAGACGGGCGCCTGCTTGATGATGTCGGGCTTGGTGGCGATCGTGATGATGTGAACGTATGGCGATGCGGCGGCGGCGAGGGCGCGCACCACCTCTGGTCTTATCAAGGCAGGCACAGCACTCCGTCCCGCCCGCCCTCGCGGCTCACAGGTATTCCACCATGTTCTTGTCGCGGAGCGCCGTCAACAACTCGGGCATCTTCTCGAGCTGCTCCATGTTGAGCACCAGCACGACATCCTTGGTCGAGACGACGACGATGCTGTCGAGACCTGCTGTGGCGACGATTCGTTCGTCGTCGCTGTAGACAAGGCAATTGGTGCTGTCCACGTCGATGTGCTGTCGCGAGTTCGTCGCCACCATACTTTCGCCAGCAATCTCAGCCAGGGCTCGATGCAGCGCCTGCCAGTTCCCGATATCGCTCCAGGCGAATTCTGCCGGCACGACGGCGAGTGGATACTTGCGTGAGTCGATGACCTCGACCTCATGGACCTTTCTCGGGGCGGCCTCGTAGTCGGCTGAGTCTCCGGTACGCCGATAGCTACGAGCGGCGGCGAGAAGGCGAGGGTCGGCGTCGTCGTACGCTTCGAGCAAAGTAGCCGCGGCGAAGCAGTAGTAGGCGGCATTCCAGTAGTACTCCCCCGATGCGACGTAGCTGGCTGCGACCTCGCGGCTGGGCTTCTCCACGAACTTTTCCGCCGCAAAGACCGCCGGGTCCTCAGAGATGATCCCTCGCACCTTGATGTAGCCCAGCCCGGTGTCGGGGCGGGTCGGCTTGATCCCTACCAAGGCGACGTGCCCTCGGTTGGCCTCGATAAAGCCGTAACAGTCACGAAGTGTCTGCTGGAAGCGGTCGACCTCGGTGATCGCGTGGTCCGACGCCAGGCTGAAGATGACCGCTTGAGGATCCTTGTCGTACAGCGTTGAGGCGAACAGCGCGAACGCGGCCGACGTGCCGCGAGCAACCGGCTCGACGATGATGTTCTCATCAGCGACGTCGGGCAACAATTCGCTGATAGTGCCGCTGTAGTTCGCCGTGGTGGAGACGTAGACGTTCTCCCAGGGCACCACCCCGCGCAGCCGATCGACCGTCTCCGCGATCAACGTCTTGTCGCTCATCAGGGACTGCATCTGTTTGGGCAGATTCTGTCGACTCAGGGGCCATAGGCGAGTGCCCGCGCCGCCAGCGACTACTACGGCATAACGGTGTGCGGATGCTGTCATCGCTGCCGGTCCCCCTTGGGCGCCGTCGGAGGGATCCTCGCTGAGCGCTCGGCGACCCGGTTCGAGATCCTAGCCCGCCAGCCAGCGGCTGCGTGCAGCAGCCGGGTCGGTGCGGCCCGGCTGCCGCACGGCAAGCTCAGCGGGTTTCTGCGATGGGGCGAGCTGTCTAGATCGTGATGACTACCTCGGCGACCTCGCCGCGAGAAGCGGTGACACGCTGGTCCACAGGTGAGGAACGCGGCGCAAGGGTGCGCAGCGTCCAGTCACCTGGCGCGGCGAAGAACCTGAACTGACCGGTCGCACTCGTCGGCACCTCGGCGGTGAACTCCCCCGTGCGGTCGAGCAACCGCACATAGGCGCCGCTGACGGGGTCGCTATCGCCGCTTACGACCACACCTTGGATGATCGACTCTTTGGCAACATCGACACCCTCAAGGCTGAGGCCGCCTACGGGAACACCGCACATCAGGCTTCCCCAGGCTCGTCGCCGATCGCCACGGGCACACCGACAAGCGAGCCGTACTCGGTCCACGAACCGTCGTAGTTCTTGACGTCGGGCTCGTCCAGGAGCTCGTGCAGCACAAACCACGTGTGTGCGCTGCGCTCGCCAATGCGGCAATAGGCGATCGTGTCCTTGTTGCCGAAGTCCACTCCAGCTTCGGCATAGAGCGTCTTGAGCTCGTCGTCGCTCTTGAAGGTGCCGTCATCGTTGGCCGCTTTGCTCCACGGGACGTTTGAGGCGGTAGGGATGTGGCCGCCCCGCTGCGCCGACTCTTGGGGGAGGTGAGCTGGTGCGAGCAGGCGGCCGGCGTACTCGTCCGGCGAGCGGACGTCGACAAGGTTCTTGACGCCGATCGCCTCCACGACCTCGTCCCTGTATGCGCGGATGGCGAGATTAGGGGCCTTGGCGGTGTACGCCGTCGCTTCGCGGGTGACCGGCTCCTCGGTCAACTCGCGAGAGTCCAGCTCCCATTTCTTGCGACCCCCGTCAAGCAGGAGCACTGCGTCATGCCCGTACAACTTGAAGTACCAGTAGGCGTAGGAAGCGAACCAGTTGTTGTTGCCGCCATACAAGACGACGGTGTCGTCGTTGCCGATGCCGCGCTCGGAGAGCAGGGCTTCGAACTGCTGCTGATTGACGAAGTCGCGACGGATCGGGTCTTGCAGGTCCTCTTTCCAGTCGATCTTGACGGCGCCAGCAATATGGCCCTTGTCATAGGCGCTGGTGTCTTCGTCGACTTCGACCAAGACGATGTCGGGATCGTTGAGATGGCTCTCGACCCAATCTGCGTCAACGAGTGCGGTGTCGCGGCTCATGCGAATACCTCCATGGTGGTGGATCGAAGCACCAGTCGGTGGACGATCTCTCGGCGTTTACGGGCTTAAGGCGGTGCGGCGCTGGAAGTCGCGACTGCGGCAACTTCGGGGCATCGATGGGGGAAGGCTGCAAGGCCTTCGAGGCAACACGCTCTCGGGACTCACCGGATTGAGTCCAGGACCGCTCAGCGGCAAGAGGAGTCGGGGCGTTGCCCGGTTAGAGCATTCGACACAGAGCTGTCGCGGTGAGGCAGTGATCCACCACGCGACGCTTCGTGAGATAGGTCGAATGCATGGCGTACAAGATAGACGACCGGCTCCATGCCTCCCTCTGCCCTCTCGTATGCCGAGATGGCGTATCACATGTCGGGCGCATCGGTGTGCTCGACATACCTTCGCGACGGCAGTCTCCTCTTCCCACGAAATGGCGGCCTCATCCCCCCGCGAACGGCGGCAGGATCTCCAGCACGTCTCCAGACTCGACGACCACGGTTTCAAGCTCCCTGGTGCCCACCGGCGCCTCGCCCACCAGAATCGACGAGAGTCGTAGGACGCGCTCGAAGCGCAGATCTCCATCGTGCGCTCGGACCGCGGCGGTGAGAACCTCTGCGACGTTTCTGCCGAAGATCGTTTCCTCGTCGACTCCAGCTGCGGCGCGCGCGGCGGCCCAATAGCGGACGGTGACGCGAGGTGACTCGCTGGCTGTCTGATTTTGCTGATCGTCCACCGCTCGATGCGCCATGTCGGGTATCGTCTCAAGTGCGATGGGGCCCAGGCGAATCCGCCTACGGGGCCCTCTTGTGTTTCTCCGCACCGAGATACCAAGACCACATGGTCGGTATCCACGAGCGACTGCGAGGAGGTGTGTGCACTCATGAGCCATCTGCTGTTGCTGACCGACTCGTCAGAGGCCTCCGCTGAGATCCTGCCCGCCTTGGGATTGCTGCCCCACCACGTGAAGATCATCCCTGCCGAGCCCACTCTGCTGCTCGAAGCTCCACGCTGCGATGCCATCTTGGTCGATGGGCGACACGAACTCGTGTCCGTGCGAAGCCTTTGCCGCCTCATGCGCACCACCGGCGTGAATGTCGCCGTTCTTTTGGTTGTTACTGAGGGTGGGTTGGCTGTCGTGGCCGCGGATTGGGGCGCTGACGACATCGTGCTCACCACGGCCGGGCCTGCCGAGTTCGAAGCGCGACTTCGGTTGGCGCAGGGCCGCCTCGCAATGTCCCAAGACGGCAGCCAGCCGGAGACTGTCATCCGCAGAGGTGGAGTCGAAATTGACGAGACAACCTACTCGGCACGCCTCGACGGCGTGAGCCTTGACCTCACGTTCAAAGAGTTCGAGCTGCTTAAATACCTCGCCCAGCACCCGGGACGGGTCTTCACCCGCCAGCAGCTGCTCCAAGAGGTCTGGGGATACGACTATTTCGGTGGCACGCGCACCGTCGATGTCCACGTACGGCGCCTTCGCGCCAAGCTCGGGGTCGAGCGAGAAGCACTCATCGGCACCGTACGCAACGTCGGGTATCGCTTCGTGCTCCCTGACGTCGAACAGCGTGACCCCGACGAACCGGCGAATGCTGAAGGACGAGCCGCAGGGTCACTCGCTAGCGCGGACTCTGACCGGTCAACGTCCGCGAGGGAGCGAAGTCAGGCCTACCACCGGTGACCCCGTCGGCTGATGTCGGAGTTTGGGTCGTCGATCGGATATCAACCACAGAGCTCGAGGGGATCCGTGAAATCGAGTTGGCGAGTCTCCGGGTGGACGGCAAGGCGCACCTCGATGACCAGGTTCGGCTGGATCTCGAGTTCGGAGTCCCCTCTACGCGACGCCATCTGCTGGCGCGAGGCGGCATACCCCAGGAGGTCCTCGGGTATGCCCATCTCGACCTGGGCAGCGCCGCTGCCAGCGCCCATCTCGTCGTACACCCAGACCATCGAAGGGCCGGCATCGCCTCGAAGTTGTTCTTGGCTCTCGTCGCTGAGTCAGCCTCATCTCGACTCGGGATCTGGGCTCATGGTGACGTGCCTGCTGCCCGCGGCTTCGCTGGCAGGCTCGGCCTCGTGCGGATCCGTGAGCTGTGGCAAATGCGGCGCACTGCGGGTATGGCGATGGATGCTGCGACGTACCCCGCCGATGTCTCGGTCCGCACCTTCGAGCCAGAGCGCGACGACAAGGCTTGGGTCGAGCTCAACGCAGCGGCTTTCGCGGACCACCCCGAGCAGAGCAGGGTGAGCCTTGACGACCTTCGACAGCGCATGCGACAGGCGTGGTTCGATCCGGCCGGTTTCTTCTTGGCTGAGCGCTCAGGTGAGCTGGTCGGCTTCCACTGGACCAAGGTGCATCCGGCAACCGCCATCGATGCCACCATGGGTGAAGTGCACGCGCTCGGCGTACACCCCGATGCTCAAGGGGTCGGGTTGGGAAAGGCACTCACGTTGACCGGGCTACACCATTTGTTCGGCCTCGGCGTCGGCCAGGTCATGCTCTATGTAGAGGCTGACAACCTCCCAGCCATCGGTCTCTATCAGCGGCTGGGCTTCGGCCTGCACACCACCGATGTGGTGTACTCCCAGCCATAGCGGCCTGCCGACGTCGTCTGGCGATTCCACCCGCCAGCATCCACAGATGGCGTCGCTCGCCACCACGCGGCTGGCTGGGGTGTAACGGTTGACCTGTTATCGACGCGCGCTCCTTGACCTTTGGGCGCCTGGGTTCCGCGCCTGCTCGCCCAGCACTGGAGCCCTGTCAACGGTCCCCCTTCAGCCGCGTAGGCGGCGGCACCGGTCCGCCGCATCAGGCGGTCGGTAACGCTTTGGCGGACGTCTGGCCGGGCAACCGCGGCGTAGAAACACCGGGCAGGCTCGCCATTTTCGTTCATGTGAACGATACTGCGGCTTGCGATGGCGGATCCGGCCGTACTTTCGTGCACGTGAACGATTTCGCGGCCCTGCGGGTGCTTGCCGTTACCGGGTGCCCCGTCTCAGCCGCAGCGAGAGCGCGGCCACGCGTGCCATGGACTGATCTTGCCGCACTGAGACTCCACGGCGCTGCCTATAAATAGCTTTGGCGCGCGATGCGCAGGTTTCGGCACAGCATGGGCAGGGCCGCATGCCCCTCGCTCGCTCGCTGCAGCTGTCCAGTTCCGCCCCACCCAAACCTGCTTCAGCTTCGACGTCCGACGACCAGTCACTCGTGCGGACGCTGAGCCGCGGTCGCCCGGGACAGGGCGAGGCAGCATGTTCGCCCGCTGTTCATCCACAGGTGAGACCATGTTTGCATGTCAACGCAGTCGGCCTCGCGGCGAGAAGCCCCTCCCTCTGACCAGTCCGACGCGCTCCCTATCGAAACCGCAAGCGGTGTGGACCAGGCGGCTGCCGACCAGCAGCTGACCGCCGTCGGCGAACCGTTCGACGTCGACCCACCCTACGAGGCGCAACACGACGATCTGCCCGACGACCGTTTCCTCGACAGGGAGTTGTCGTGGCTGCGCTTCAACAGCAGAGTGCTCGAGCTGGCAGAGGACCCGGCACTCCCCCTCCTCGAACGCACCCGCTTTCTGGCGATCTTTGCCAGCAACCTCGACGAGTTCTTCATGGTGAGGGTGGCTGGGCTCAAGCGCCGCCTCGCCGCCGGAGTGGCGGTTCAAGCCGCAAGCGGCATGATGCCCCGCGACGTGCTCGAAGCCATCTGGCGCGAGTCACGAGACCTCATGAAGGGGCATGGCCAGCTCTTCCGTGAAGACGTGATGAAGGCGTTGGACTCAGCCGACATACAAATCCTCCGTTGGGACGAGCTCGACAGCGACGAGCACAAGCGCATGCAGGAGCTCTTCACAGAGCGGGTGTTCCCCGTGCTGACGCCACTGGCCGTCGACCCGGCGCATCCTTTCCCGTACATCTCTGGTTTGTCGCTCAACCTGGCGGTGACGATCCGCAACCCTGATTCGGGCAAGGAGCACTTCGCGCGGGTGAAGGTGCCACCGATCTTCCCGCGGTTCGTGACCTTGGGCGGCCAACGCTTCGTTCCGCTCGAAGATGTGATGTCGGCGCATCTCGATCAGCTCTTCCCCGGCATGGAGGTGCTGCAGCACCATGCCTTCCGGGTGACGCGCAACGAGGATCTCGAAGTCGAGGAAGATGACGCCGAAAACCTCCTCAAGGCATTAGAGCTAGGTTTGCAGCGCCGCCGTTTCGGCTCCCCTGTTCGGCTCGAAGTGGAGGAGAACATCGACCCGCACGTGCTGGATCTGCTCGTCTCAGAGCTCGACGTCTCACCAAGCGAGGTCTTTCACCTGCCCGGGCCCCTTGACCTGACCGGCCTGCATGGCATCGCCGACCTGGACCGTCCAGAGCTGAAATATTCAGCGTTCGTTCCTCGGACGCACAGGCACCTGGCGGAGGTCGAGTCGGCGAGCCCCGTCGACATGTTCGCGGCGATCGCTCGACGCGACGTGCTGGTCCACCA
>JACCZJ010000235.1 GCA_013696065.1 Nocardioidaceae bacterium | reverse complement strand
GAGTCGACAAGGGCGCCCACTGCTGCGAGGTTGAAGAGCCATTTCCACCGCCGTCCTTCCCCGCTGGGCAAGGCCCCTCGGACAACGACGCTATTCCGGGCGAACCGGCCGCGGTGGAGCCCCACCGGCGGGTCACTGCTCCGCCTACCGCCGCCAGGCCCGACCTGCGCAGCACGCCTGCCTGGGCGATTCAGCTCAACAAGGATGGTTGGTTGGAGTTCGCAGCGACGGTGTGGAACGCGGGACCTTCGCCTCTAGTGGTCGACGGCTTTCGCCGCGATTCCGAAGATGTGATGGACGCATACCAGTATTTCTACGACAGTGATGGTCAACCGTACGGCTACCAGGCGGCGGGGAAAATGGAATGGACGCCCGAGATGGGCACACCCATCGGCACTTCCGCGACTTCGCTCGCTATCGGCTGCTCGACGAGGACAAGGGGCTCGTGGTGCGCTCACGCAAGGAGGCGTTCTGTCTGGTCAACACCGACGCGATCGACTACACGGTGCCCGGTGCCAACTGGCGGCCCGAAAACACCAACCTGCGAACCTCATGTGGAAACCATGCGGCCATCTCGGTGCCAGAAGTGCTCGACGCCGGGTCCGGCGACACGTACTGGCAGGGCCTTCCGGGCCAGTCCTTCGACGTCAAGAACCTGCCCAACGGCACCTATTACGTTTCGGTCGAAGCAAACCCGAAAGGTGTGTTGATCGAATCTGACCGAGACAACAACAACTCCTATCGCCGGATTGTCCTCGGTGGCAGTGCGGACGACCGCTGGGTCAAGGTCAGCAAGATCGGCCTCATCGGCCGTCCCTAGCCCTGCGAGCCTCCGCGCTTCATTCGCCGTGTAACAGCCGGTCCAGGTCGTCTTGCATCTCTCGCAGCGAGTCATAGACTCGGCGAGCTCCGGCATCCTCCAGCTCCTGGACCGAGAATCCACCCGTCCGTACCGCGTAGGTGGGGAGACCTGCTCGCTCAGCGGCCTTCGCGTCCCAGGTCGAGTCCCCGATCATGACAGCCTCGGCACCGCCGACCTTGGCCATGGCAGTCTGAATGAGGTCCGGAGCCGGTTTGGTCTGTTCAGCGTCGGCAGCGGTGGTCCAGGCATCGGCAAGTTCACGGCCGTTGATCAAGCCGAGGTAGTGCTCCACATGCTTCTTTTCGCCTGAGCTCGCCAGCACGAGGCGTAGGCCACGCTCGCGCACGTCGTGGAGCAACGGCTCGGCGCCTTCGAAGGGTTGCACTTCTGGCAGCAGTGAGTCGAACTCCTCGGTCCAGGCATCGCGGAGGTCCTCGCCGTGCCTCCTCTCGACCTCCTCACCGGCCACCGATTCGACGAGCTGGTCTCCCCCCATCCCGATGGCGCGGTGGATCCGCCACAGAGCGGGCGTGACGTCATACCGCTGGAAGGCTCTGAACCACGCGATGGCGTGATGATAGTTGGAGTCCACCAGCGTTCCGTCCACATCGAAGACGACGGTGTCGATGGCTTTGCGATCAGCCTGTGTCATGGCGCGAAGGCTACTCAGCGCCAACCCTTGCTGCAGACGTGTCTCAGCCAGCCGGGTCAAACCGCGTCAGCAGGCGCGATAATCGTTCACGCGCTCGAAAGGCTCCGATGCCCCCATGTTTGACTAGGGCCATGGGTCAGGCGTCGACGGCGGATCGACTAGACGCCTATCAGCGCCGCCACCGCTGGCTCGGCTTTCCCATCGCGGTGCTTTACAAGTTCGCCGACGACCAAGGCAACTACCTTGCCGCGCTCATCACCTACTACGCGTTCTTGTCGGTCTTTCCCTTGCTGCTCATGGCCTCGTCGATCCTTGGTTTTGTGCTGAAAGGTAACCAAGAGCTGCAGCAGACGATTCTGGACTCGGCGCTGGGGCAGTTCCCGGTGATCGGTGATCAGCTGGGAACGCCCGGTGGGCTCCAGGGGAACACAGTGGCGGTGGTCATTGGCGCCGTCGGTGTCCTATACGGCGCGTTGGGGGTGGCGCAAGCGACCCAGAACGCGATGAACATCGCCTGGGCGGTCCCACGCAACAAGCGCCCCAATCCGATCACGGTGCGCGTCCGCAGCATGCTGTTGCTGGCAACATCGGGTATCGCGATCCTGCTCACCACATTCCTTTCGGCCATCGGCAGCAACACCATGATGTTTGGCGTCGAGCTGGGCGCCTGGTTCGGCTTCTTGGTGAGCATGCTGTCCGTCGCCCTCCACGCCGCGGTGTTCGTCTTGCTATTCCGGTTGGCTACGACTCACAAGCACTCCCTGAAGCGAGCGGTGCCTGGAGCAGTCTTCGCAGCCATCGTGTGGCAGGGGTTGCAGCTGATCGGCTCGGTCTACGTCAGGCACGTCATCGACAACGCAACCCTCGCCTATGGAACTTTCGCGGTGGTGTTGGGCATGATCGCCTGGATATATCTGGGAGCGATGACCGTGGTGCTCGGCGTCGAGATCAACGTCGTCAAGGCGCATCGGCTGCATCCGCGAGCCTTGCTCACCCCGTTCACAGACAACGTCGACCTCACCGAGGCCGATCAGCGCGCGTACTCCGACTATGCAGAAGCCCAACGCAGCAAGGGTTTTCAGCAAGTCGATGTTCGGTTCAAGCATGCGGGGCAATATGCCAGTGCGCAACGCCGGGCGAAGTCTGCCGCCGGTTCGGCTGGCGAGGGACCACCGGTCCAGGCGTATGGCGACTACATCGACCCCTTGGACAAGCCAGCGCTAGGCAGTGACGCGAAGCCGCATACGCATCATTGAAGCGGCTACGATGAAAGCATGACTCAATCGCCTTGTCGTCAGTGGTGGCCGGTGTAACGGACGGTCCCCGAGTCGAATGATTCCCCAGCCGTCCCGTCGAGGGCGGCATTTTTTGTGTGGCGGAGCCTTGCCGGGACCGATTTCCGAGAGGACATTTCATGACCACCAGCATGTGCGGCGTTGCGCCGTCCACCATCCCCACGTCCGGAGCTGGCCCGTTGGGAGGGACCTCGTCGCCACCTCAGCGCGTGCTCTCGGGCATCACGCCAAGCGGCCGGTTGACCTTGGGCAACTACCTCGGAGCATTGAAGCGGTTTGTCGAGGGTCAAGGTTATGGCGGTGACCGCGCCGTCGTCGGCCGGTACTTCGTGGCAGACCTGCATGCCTTGACAACCCGACACGATCCGGAGCGGGTCGCCCAGCTGACTTTGGAGACCGCCGCGCTGTTCTTGGCTGCCGGTCTCGACCCGGAGCGATCGGTCGTCTTCATCCAGTCGCATGTGCGAGAACATGTAGAGCTGTCCTATCTGCTCGAATCAACGGTGTATGTCGGGGAGTTGAGCCGGATGATCCAGTTCAAGGAGAAGGGGCAGCAGCCACAGACTCGGGCCAGCCTGTTCACCTACCCCTGCCTCATGGCCGCCGATATCGTGCTTTACGACACCAATGTCGTGCCCGTTGGCGGAGACCAGGACCAGCACGTGGAGCTGTGCCGGGACATGGTGATCCGCTTCAACAGGCTCTACGGACAGACCTTCGTCGTCCCGGCGCTCGACAAGGCAGCACTCGCGGCGCGGGTGGCGGACCTCTCGAAGCCCACCGTCAAGATGAGCAAGTCCGCAGCCGACTCGGCTTCAGGGGTGATCCGGCTGCTCGATCCGCCGGACGTCATCCGGCGCAAGATAGGTCGAGCCGTCACCGACTCTGATGACGAGATCCGCTATGACCCGGTCACAAAACCCGGAGTCTCAAACCTCCTGGACATCATCGCGGCCCTCGACGACGGCGACCCGGTCGACTACACGACCCGCGTATCGTCGTACGGGCAGCTCAAGGCCGAGTGCGCCGACCGGGTCGTCGCTGCCCTCGCTCCTATCCAACAGCGCCATGCTGAACTCATGGCTGACCCTG
>JACCZJ010000233.1 GCA_013696065.1 Nocardioidaceae bacterium | reverse complement strand
TGGCATGCTTGCGCGATTGCGGGCTCGTGGTCTCCCGCCCATCGGGCCGCGCATCGCTGTTCTCGCTAGCTCAACCGGAGTTGTTGGATATGCTCGGCTCAGCTGAGCGACTGCTCGCCGCGACCGGTGACGCGGTCGTGCTGTGCCCTCGTTTCGGGCAGTCACAGGAGCGAAGGTGACCGCCACTACTTCGTCGCTAACCCTTCCAGGGTCGGTATAGCTCTGGCAGCCGCATCCCTGGTCGTGATGCCCATCTTGTCGTGGGCGCAGCGGCATACCGGCCCGGGACCACGAATTCGCTCACCACTCATAGCGACATGTCGGAGTCGAAGCGATCCCGGCGAGAGGATAGTGGCATGGCTTTGCAACGTTCCCCCACCGCTGCTGGCATGTCGATGCTCCCTACCGCAGGGGCACTCGCGGTCTCGAGCGCGCTGCTCTTGCTCACCGGCTGTACGGCCGCGGACGGCGAGCCACGAAGCGAGCAGTCTGCGGATACGACCGAAGCGACCCCGGCCTCCGGCACGCACGAGCCAACCTCCGATCAGCCCAGCCCCTCCCGCCCGACGGGGGCTACCCCATCTACGAGTCCCCCGCCGGCCACCAAGTCTCCGCCGCGAGCCACCCACTTTCGGCATACCACTGCGATGGCAACGGTGCGCCATCTCGCCGTCGACATCGGGCCCCGGTTGGCTACCTCGCCAGAGTTCGATCGCGCCGCCGATTGGGTGCAGCGGCGCCTAGCCGGCTACGGGTTCGACACCAGACGGCAGACCGTGCGCGTGCCTGCCGGTGACTCCTGGGGGGTGCCCGTCGACGCCGGCACGTCGGCCAACGTGATCGCGACCCCACCCGGTTTCGATCCCGCCGAGCCGTGGCGTCTGGTCGGCGCCCACCTCGACACCGTCGCCGTGGCCCCGGGGGCAGAGGACAACGGTTCTGGCATCGCGGTGCTGCTCGAGCTGGCCCGTCTGGCCGCTGCTGGCGACACCTCGCTGCCCACTGTGTTCGTCGCGTTCGGCGCCGAGGAACCGGTCGGGTCGGGCGACGCACTGCATCACTTCGGCTCACGGCTGCACGTCGACCGCCTGCCAGCTGAACAGCTGAACACGTTGCGGGCGATGGTTTCGCTGGATCGCATCGGGGTCAGCGACGCAGAGATCGTGCCCGTCTGCACCGGCGGCCTCTCATCGCTGCGCGTGCGCGACGATCTGATCTCCGTCGCGCGCAGGCTCGGTTTCGAGACGTTGCCGTGTACGGACAATACGACGAGCGACCACTGGTCCTACGAACAACGCGGCGTCGCCGTCGCGCGGGTCGGCAGCACGCCGTACTCCGCATATCACTCGCCATGGGACGTGCCGGACGTGGTGGCACCGGATCAGCTCGGACGGGTTGGCCGGATTATGTGGGCCTGGCTCCGCGGCTGAGCCGACTAGCGGTTTCGGCACTATGGCAGCAGGTCGAGACCGTCGATGTCGTCAAGGATCGCTCGCGCCTGAGCGCCCGTCGCAGGGCGTGGCGCGAAGTCAGGCCCGATCACGTATGGCGTGAGGTGGGTGCCCACCAACTCGCCGTCGCGGAACGTCATATCGAGGACGAAACCCTCCTGGGTCTCTTGCATGAAGTCCATGTCGAAAACGAAATTGCCCAACGACTGCACCACGAAGCGACCCTTGTGCCGCTGTACGTCCTGGACCCAATGTGGGTGCCCGCCTACCACCGCCGTCGCGCCCGCATCCAGCAACCGTGCTCCCACTAGCCGCTGGTCGGCGACGGGCTCGTGGGTGTACTGGTCGCCCCAGTGCGGAAGCACAATCGTGACATCGCTGCGAGCAGCGAGCGCGCGCACCCGGTCCGCCACCGCGTCGAGTTCGACCGGGTAGAGGGGTCCGGTGCGCGGGTTCATGCGCAGACTCGCGACGCCGGCGGATCCGGAGCCGGCCCGCCACGTCTCCCCGATCGCGTTGAAGGCGAGGAAGCCCACGCGTACGCCGTCGTGCTCGACCACGACCGGTCGCCAAGCTTCGCGACGGTTAGCGCCAGCCCCGAGCGGTTCGATACCCGAGTCGGCGAAGGCCCGAACGGTTTCGACCAGTGCCGGACGCCCGTAGTCGCCGGCGTGGTTGTTGGCAAGCGTCAGCACATCGAAACCCGCGTCTGCCAGGCCGGGCAGCACGGTAGGCGGGGCAGCGAAGGAGTCGTCACCCTGACGGGGGGCCCCGTTGTCGGAGAGGGTGCTCTCCAAGTTGCCGACGGTGATGTCCGCTCGACCGAGTCGCGCGGCCATGGGACGCAGCGGCGCGGACGGGTCACCGGCTGCTGCGGCCAGCTCGCCGACCCGGCGCCCCAACATGATGTCGCCGACCACCGTGACGGTTACCGCCGGGCTGCGGGTTGCGGTTGGCTTCGTGGCCTCGGGCGATGCCGGCGGGAGACGCGTGCTTGGCTCGAGGGATGCCCTAGGGCTCGGGGACTTTGGACCCGCGGCGCCAGTGGTGACTACCGGACTCGTAGGCCCGGGCGATGGACCGCCGGCCGCCGTACACCCCGCAAGCGCAACCAGTGTGGCCACCGCCCAAGGCGTTGCTCGCCGCTTCCCCCGCATGCTTGTCACCGTACGCGATCCCCCGCACAGGCTGGAGCTGCCTCACAGGCGCTGAGGGTCACCGTGGAAGTGCCCCGCGTGCACATGAGCATTTCGAGAAGATCCTCAGTTTTTAGGGTCGGCTTGATGCGCTTTAATGCAGGACTGAGGCGCTGGTCAGCTTTGCCTCGCCCACACTTCGTCGGCGTTCGGGAAGGAAGCCTGCGTTCCATGACGTTCGGTGCTCAGCGAACCGCAGATCGTCGCCACCTGGACAGCCTCGGCGGCATCCCTTCCTGATGCCAGCGCGTAGGATAATCCACCCAGGAAGGCGTCTCCAGCCCCGGTCGTGTCGCGTGGTGTCACAGGAAGGGCAGCCACATGGCGCACACTGTCGCCCATGGGGAACGCCGCCCCACGCTCACCTAAGGTCACGAGGAGGCGACCTTGAAATGCACGAGCTGCCCGGACAATCGCATCATCATCGGGGGGGCCACCGAAGAGCAGCTCGAACTCCCCCTCATTTGGCACCAGCCAGTCCGTAAGGGCTAAGACGTCGTCTTGAAGGGGGGCAGCAGGAGCAGGGTTGAGAACGTTGAGTGCACCCCATCGCCGCCCAAACCGGAAGGCCTCCGCGACAGCCTCCTGAGGGACCTCGAGTTGGCACATCACGCACGCCGCGCTGGGGAGAGTCGATAATTCGGCGCGCACCACCTCCGGAGTCACGGCCTCGTTGGCGCCTGGAACGATGATGATGCGGTTGGTGCCTGACGGCTCGACCCAGATCGGCGCCACGCCGGTGGACACAGCGGCGATTGGCTCGCCGAGGCGAAGACTAATTCCTTGCTCGGCCAGGTTCTTCTTCGTGAGCTCACCGAAGAAGTCATCGCCCACCCGGTTGACGAAAATGACCTCCGCGCCCATTCGAGCGGCCATCACGGCCTGGTTGGCACCCTTTCCACCGAAACCCAGTCGAAACTCGGTCCCCCGGACCGTCTGCCCTGGGTCAGGCAGGACATCGGCATAGGCAACGAGATCGATCATTGTCGACCCCACAACAACGATGCGCGGACGTCGGTTGCCCATCAGGTCGGTGACCTCGCCAGCCACGACAGTAACTGATCCCAGAAAGCGGCGTATCCGTCCCAGGCCATGAAGTCCGGGCTACCCCAATGAGGGGAGCAGTCAGAGGCGAAGGCCGCCGATCTGCCGTCGCCCCGGGGCCATACGGCCAGGAAGGGGTCACCTTCTACAGCCAGCAGCACGCTGGCCTCGGATTTGGCGATCAGCCGGTTGTAGCCGAGAAAGTACGGCCACGGCTCCGTCAATCCGCTCAAGATTTGGTGGTCGGCTATTTCTACACGCGGATGCACTCCCTCCGGCCGTTCGGCTCGGTCGTCGTAGCCACGTATCTGGACCGGCAGACAGGCCTCCACAGCGGTGGCGTGGTAGCGGCCTTTCGCTTCGAACCCAGCAAAGGACATGTAGCCGCCGATCATCAGGAACCCACCGCCCGAGCGAACCCACTCGTCGATAACAGTGAGGCGGTTGGGAGTGCGCTCCCCGCGCACGAAAGTGTCGGGGTGAAGTAGCAGCGTGTCGGCTCCGATGTCGCTGAGAATCACGACGTCGTATTCCTTGAGTGCCGCTACCGTCGCCGGGAAGGTCTCGGTCGCCAGATGGTTTGGGATGTGGTCGACTTCCCAACCTTTCGCCCTCAGAGCTGCCACGAACTCGTCGCTGCCGACCTCGTATCCACCTGTGGTGTAGGCGGAAAAGCCCTTTTGATGGATGCCATATGAGAGCCACGTCTCCCCGGCGAGAAGGGCGCGGCCGCGATTGGTGGTCATGTGTGCTCCTAGAGTCGGATGCGGGGATCAGCCGCGGCTTGGGCGACATCAACCATGGAATTCACGACGACGTATCCGGCCCCCACGACGAGTGTGACTCCGGCGATAGCGCGGAGATCACCAAACGCGATGGACTGGTTCAGGTAGAGACCGATGCCTGGCCAAGCAAAAATACCTTCGACGATGACTACTCCCCCGAGCAGCAGTCCCAGCTGGAGGCCCGCCATGGTGAGTGGTGCGGACAGGGCGTTGCGCAAGGCATGTCTTAGGAGGATTGACCGTGGCGCTAAACCCTTTGCGTGCAGTGTTCGGACGTAATCGGACCGGTAGACCTCGATCAGAGACGAACGCAGTACTCGCCCGATTGCGACGGCGGGAACCAGCGCGAGCGCCATGCCTGGGAGAATCAGGTGGCGAATGGCGTCGGCGAAGACGTCCAGGCGGGCGTGCACGATGGAGTCCAACAGGAGGAGACCCGTTGGTCCCTGCGGTGCTGACGCCAAGCTGGTGCGGCCCGATATTGGAAGCCAGCCCAGTTTGAAATAGAAGATGTAGATCGAGATCAAGGCCAGCAAAAAGGACGGCACCGAGGCCCCGCCAACAAACAGCAGCCTTGCGAGAGCGGCGAAGCGCGAAGACGCGACAGCCAAAATCCCGATCAGGAACCCGCCTGCTGCGGCCAGCAAAATGCTGAAGGATGCCAGCTCAATGGTCGCCGGCAAGAACGCCCCGACATCCTGGCGAACATCTCGTCCCGTGCGCAGTGACTCACCGAAGCGACCCTGCACCGCCTGACCTAGGTAGGCCAGGTATTGGGCTGGTAGCGGTTTGTCCAACCCCAGCCGCTCGCGCTCCCGCGCAACCACTTCGGCAGAAGCGTTGACAC